>CAZTRG010000111.1:0-9655 GCA_964615885.1 uncultured Planctomycetia bacterium
GGCGGAACCCCGTTGCGCCCGGCCGGCCGGGTTGGCGATTCAGCCTTGCCGGGCGCCGGTTTTTTTGCCTCGAGTTCCGCTGCCTGCAGTGCAACCGGCTGGGGAGAGGCGATCACCGCATCCCTGCTGGCCGGACGATCAGTCGACGGGGTCGGGGCCGGGGGGGCGCCGGCCGGGGTTCTTTGTGATGGGCACGAGAGGATGGAGACCTCCATCAGGAACAGGGATGGCCGGGGAGCCACAGGAGGATTGATCCTGCTGGATTCTGAGGGAGCCGGCGCCTGGGCCTTCACCACTCCTCACATGGCGCGGGCCGGGTGGGCAGAAGGCGGCGAGAGCTGGGCGGCTGTCTGATACGGGTACGGGTCAGCCGAAGTGTTTGCGCAGCCTTGCCAGGCTTTTCGGTATCGCGGTTTCCTTCTCTTCCTTCCCCTCGAATTCCAGTGAGATGTAGCCGCGGTAGTTGTGCTTTTGCAGGATCTTTGCGATGCGCTCGTAGTCGAGCTCGAGGCTGTACCAGAGTCCTCCGCCATAGTAGGTCTTGGCATGGACGAGCACGGCCCGGTCGGCCAGCATGTCGAGCTTGTCGTAGGGGTCCTCCAGGAAGTTGCCAGTATCGAGGGTGACCTGGAGCCAGGGGGAGGGGAGGGCCTTGACGATCCTGAGGACCCCCTCGGGAGTGAGTCCGAGGCCCCAGTGGTTTTCAAGACCCATGACGACTCCCGCCTTGGCTGCGTGGGGCAGGCATTTTTCAATCGAGTCGATCACCCATTTGTAGGCATCGTCATCGCTATAGCCCTTGAGCCGCGGCTCGATTCCCCGGCGTCTCATCAGCTCGTTAAAGCCCACGGTTCCCCAGCGCCCGGTGTTGAGCCGCATGGTGGGGATTCCCATGCTGTGGGCCAGGTCGATGCAATGCAGGGTGTGATCGATGTTTTTCTGCCGTTTGTTTTTGTCTGGCGAGACGAAGCCCTGGTGAATTGAGAAGCCGGTGAGTCCCAGTCCGTTCTCGATGGCGCGGCGCTTGAGCGACTGGAGGTAATCGTTGGTTTCACCCGACATTTGCCGATGGAGGATCTCGACCCCGTCAAAGCCCATCTCAGCAGCCTGGTCGATCGACCCTTCAACGCTGGTTTTGCCCTCGGGCTTTCCCTTGAAGTGCCAGAAGGAGTAGGTCGAGACGGAGATGCGGTTGCCGCGGCGGCCTTTTTTATTCTCCTCGCCTTTGTTTTCCAGGCTGGAAGCGGCAGCTTCCCGGCAGAGCCCGGGCTGAAGAATCCCAGCGGTGGCAAGGGTTCCGGCGGCGAGAAAACCTCTACGTGTTTTTTTGATCATTTTATATTCTCCGGTGGGCTCTTGATGAGGCCGTTAAAGGCATTAAAAAGGGTACTTGAGAAAGGTTAAATGAACCCAGACAAAACCCGTGGTTTCCACTCGTGTGGGGCATAAAATGGGTAGTTGGGAAAAGGGAAATGAAAATCCACAGGTTGGCCTCCCCGGCCCGGGAGAATGAATAGCAATGCTGTCTTCAACAGGTCTACAGACAAGTCGGTTTACTGTTTTCAGCATTTGCCTGCTGTTTTCAGCAAGCCTGAGTCTTCCCGTATTCGGTGACGATTGTAACCGCAACGGTGTTGAGGATGATCTCGACATCAATGCCCAGACCAGCCTCGATTGCGATGAGGATGGAGTGCCGGATGAATGCCAGCTGGCTCCCGTTGATTTCTCCAGCCGTGAACTTGGCAACACCGTCTCGCGGTATCCGCGGGCGATCATCTGTGCCGATGTCGATTCCGATGGGGTGCTCGACATCGTTACCGCCAACAAGGATGGCGACACTCTCTCGATGGTGTCGGTTCTGAAAAATGACGGCAACGGTATCTTCCAGCGTGCCGACTATGATGATGCTGTCCGGGCCAGCGACCTTGCTGCCGCCCATTTTGATGGTGATGAGGCCATCGATCTCATTACGGCGAACTACTACACTATCGAGGTTCTCTGGAATGATGGGACAGGCGCCTACGAAGAGCGCTCGAGCATCCGGGTAGAGCGTGGGACCCGGCATGCTACGGCCGGTGACCTCAACGGAGATGGGCTCGCAGATATTGTCTCGACCAACGATCGCAGCAACCGTGCCTGGGTTTATCTCAACGCGGGACAGAGGCAGTTTTCAGATCCTATTTCCTACAACGTGGGCTCTGTCCCCTCTGTTGTGAGGGTGGTCGATATTGAAAAAGATGGCGATCTCGATATCTGCACGGTGAACGTGGGCTCCGGGACCGTCACCATTTTACAGAATGATGGCAACGGTATCTTTCCCTCTTCGCGAACGGTTGCAACCGGCCTGAACAGCCCGGCCCACCTGGCGGTGGCTGATTTCGATCTCGATGGAGAGACCGACCTGGCCGTTGCCAACGCCAGCAGCATCATGCTGCTCTTCGGAGGAGATTTTACTGCGCGCCAGAGCTTCGAGGCGAATGCGGGCGAGCTGGTGGTGGCCGACCTCGATGGCGACGGGGATACCGACATCGGCTACAGCATCCTTGGGGAGAGGCGGATCTCGGTCCTCTTGAATGTTTCGGGGGGCTTCTTCTCCCAGCCAATTGAGTTTGAGGTAAATATCGAGGCGGGGCTCCTGACGGCAGGAGATCTTGACGATGATAATGACCTCGACCTGGTGACCGCCTATGAACGCCACACCCGTGTTCCGATCCTCTGGAATAACGACGAGTCAGGTATTACCGTCGAATCGCGGCGCCTGAGCATGGGGCCGGCTCCTCATGCCATGGTCATGGATGACCTGAACAATGATGGCTATCCCGACATCGCCACCGGCGATGGACTGGGCAGCACGATCACACTGTTTGTTAACGATGGAAGAGGAAACCTCCGCTCCGGCGGTACCCGGACCATCCAGACGGGCGATTATCTCAACTCGGTCGATGCTGGTGATTTCGATGGAGATGGTGATATCGACCTGGTAACCGGGGCGATCCAGGACCGTCGAATGCAGGTATTCCTGATTTCCGGGCAGGCGCGCTACAGCGCCCGGACTCTCTACCAGACGGGCCAGCGGCCGTTCATGGTAGAGGTGGGGGAGCTGACCGGGGATGAATATCCCGAGATCGCCAGTGCGAATGAAACAGCGGGTACCGTGACCGTCTACCTGAATAACGGCGATGGCTCCGGCCGCTTCGGCGGGCGCAGGGACTACCGTGTAGGGCGCCTTCCCGTTGCAGTGGCGATGGGAGATTTTGACGGCGATGGCAGCGAGGATGTGGTGAGTGCGAACCGGGGATCACGTGATTTCTCGGTCCTGATGAACCAGGGTAACGGTGTTCTCCGGGCGGCGGTTGATTACACCGTCGACGGCACGCCGTGGTATGTCGTCACAGCGGATTTCGATGCAGACGGTGACATTGATATTGCCACCGCCAACCAGCCGAACAGGACCGTGGGAGTCTTTTATAACCGGGGAGATGGCACCTTCGGTGAGGGGGTCACCTTCAGCTCGACGCATGGCGCCTATTCGATGACCGTCTATGACCTCAATATTGATGGCGCCCCGGATCTTCTCACGGCTAACCAGTCCACCGACACGGTCTCTGCCCTGATCAACCGGGGAGATGGCACCTTCAATCCGGCCGTCACCTACGACACCGGCGATGCGCCGAGATTTGTGCAGGCCGGAGATCTCGACCTTGATGGAGATGTGGATTTTATTTCTGCTGATCATGACGGCAGGACCCTGACCCTCTTTCGTAACGAGGCCCCGGTGGAGAGCCGTGACACCCATCGCGAATTGATCTGTACCGAGATTGATTACTACGATATGTCCACCCCCTCCCGCAGGGGGCGTGATCTGAAATTTGTCCTCCCGGCTGATCCTGCAGACCAGTCCCTCCTGCCTCCGCTTTTTCAGAACGGCAGGTTGTTTGACCTCCACCAGGATTTTCTCAGCGCAGTTTTCCCAGATCGATTCCCCCTGCTGGGGCCGGTTGAGTACAACCGCATGGTGGGCCTGCGGGAAACCCGCCAGTACTACATTGGTTCGGTGACGAGGCTCTCGACCTCTACCGGGCCGGTTTACGGCTTCAGCGTGTTCGCCGACATCAGCCAGAGCGCCTCCCAGATGCTGACTCTTGAGGAGGTCCGGGGGATCTACCAGACCCTCAGCTCCAAGTTCAACCTCGAATTGCTCGCCTATGTTCCGGACACGATCCCAGCCCGCGAGGCTGCTGTTGAATGGGAGGATCCCGGCTTCCCGGTCTTTCTCGATGCCGCCGGCTCTTCGGGCAATTACGAGTCCTATACAGAGGCGACGGGCTACGGAACGATCCGGGTTCTTACCGAGGAGGCCTTCGAGGAGGCCAACGCCAACGGCGGCCTGAGTTTCCGGGACATCCTGGTCCTGCCGCATGCACCAAGAGATATCGAGGGTGTTGTCGCCGGGGTTATAACCGGCATGCTGCAGGGTCCCCTGAGCCACCTGGCCATCCGTACCGCCCGGCGGGGATCGCCCAATGCCTTTGTGGAGGGAGCCATCTCGGCATTCACTCCGCTGGATGGGGAGCTGGTCAGGCTGGAGGTGACAGCCAGTGGCTACGAGGTCAGTCCCGCAAGCTTCCAGGAGGCCAGCAAGTTCTGGGAGGCCAACCAGATTCGTCTCGATCCTCCCCCTACGCCAGATGAGCAATTCGGCGAGCTGACCCGGCTGAGAGATTTTGACCTTAGCGCTGATTCTGCTGTCCTGGTCGGACGCTACGGCGGCAAGGGTGCCAACATGTCCCGCCTGCAGAGCATCATGACAGGTGAATTCGAGCAGTACCTGGAGGTCGGCTTCGTGGTGCCTGTCCGTTATTACCTCGAGTTTGTTCGCAACAACTGGATCTTCTCCTCCGTCGACCCCAGGGTGATCGTTACCTACGAGGAGTATATCGGGGAGCTGCTTGCGAACGACCGGTTCAGGAGCGATTCTGAGTACCGTTACGAGATGCTGGACCGTCTGCGGGACAGCATGGATGATACATCGACGGTTAATCCTGAGTTGGTTCGGAGTGTTGCCGAACGAATCCGGGATGTGTTTGGAGAAACGAGAGACCGGGTCCGTTTCCGGTCATCCTCAAACGTGGAGGATGCTCTCGAGTTCAACGGTGCGGGTCTTTATGACTCGACCTCGGCCTGTGCGGCTGATGATCTTGATGAGGGCAATGGCGGACCTTCCCTTTGTGATCCCGGCAACGAGGATGAAAGAGGCGTGGCTCGTGCCCTGCGAAAGGTCTGGCAGAGCGTCTGGAACTTCCGCGCCTTCGAGGAACGTGAATTCTTCGGTATCCCGCAACAGGATGTCGCCATGGGGATCCTGGTCAGCAGGGCCTATGCCGATGAGCAGGCCAACGGGGTGATCTTCACCGGCAACCCCTCCAATCCGCTCGATGACCGTTACCTGGTCACCTCGCAGGTGGGAGACTCAAGCGTTGTCAGCCCGGAGCCGGGGGTGCTTGCTGCGCGGGACCTCCTGGTCGTTGACCAGGGGCGGGTCCTCGAGATCGGCAGGTCGAGCAGCTCTTCCCTCCTGGAGGAGGGCCAGAATGTGCTCGATGATGCCCAGCTGACTGAGCTGGGCCGCCTGATCTGGCACATCGAGAGCAACCTGCCGCTTGATCTCGGCGAGCGTGATCCCTCCGAGGTTGTTTTCGATATTGAGTACAAGGTTGAGTCCAATGGTGATCTCGCGGTTAAGCAGGTCCGGCCCTTCCTGAGGAACGTGGAGATGCCGCCTTCGCCTTCCTTCAGCCTGCAGATCGCAGCGAACACATCAGCTTGCGTGGGATTCGGAAATTCGAGTATCCAGAGGGGGGCCCTCCAGGTGCTCGACCTCAAGAGCAAGATCCGACTGCGCGCGGGAAATCATGAGCTCCCCAGCTCTTCGCTGACGACTCCAATGGAGCTGATCCAGGAGGTGCGTTTCGGCCCCGGTGCGCAGGTCTTGCAGTCTGTCGGGCCGGGGATGCTCCGTGCCAGCAGGCTTGAGAATCGCAACGGAACAACCAGGCATCGCTTCATCTTTGACCAGGTCTTTGCGATCGATGATGAGCTCCGGCTCAAGCTGCGCCTCTTCCTGCTCGAACCCTTTACCGCCAGGGGGGCGGACCCCGTGCGCGAGGCGCTGGTGTTTAACGAGCTCTATATTGAGGACACCATGACCCTCCAGGGCGAGATCACCTCGGTCTCCGATCCCGAAATGAGAATCTTCATTGATTATTCTTCCTGCAGGTACGACAGCCTTGACCTCTGGGAGGTGAGCTCAGAGCTCGAGGATGGAACCACCATCTCAATTCTCGAGAATTACCGTCCGCCGGAGGAGAACGAAGAGTTCGGTCCCATACGGCTGAGGAGTGCCGACCTCACGATTCGAGGCGAGCGCAGAAGGGCTACCTCCTACTGGAAGCTGGTCTATTCGGCCTCCCGGCACAATACCTTTGTGCGGCACTGGGTTGTTCTCGAGCCCCCCGTCGAGGTCGAAGGTTTTGACCGTGCGGTGGCTGTTTTCGAGCTGGTGGCTCCGCAGCTTAACAGCCAGGGGGCGGTTCTCCAGGAACCTGCCGGACGCTACCTGGACAGCAATTTTGAAGAGATTGCCACCTCGGGTGTCGCCTCCTACTCTCTGGAGCGCTTCACCGATCCGCTGCCGATTGTTTTCCAGCGTGGAGATGTAGATCTCGATGGCAGCCTGAGCATCACCGACTCCATCAACCTGCTGGTCTTTCTCTTTGCTGAGGGAGAGGCTCCCGGGTGCATGGATGCGGCAGATTCCGATGACAGTGGAGATTTGAATATCACGGATGCGGTTAATTCACTGGGCTATCTTTTCCGCGGCGGCAGTCCCCTGCCGGCTCCCTTCCTTGAATGTGGAGTCGACACCACCGAGGATGAGCTCGACTGTGAGGCGCTCCCTGTTTGCCCCTGAAATCCGGTCAGGTACCTGATCTTTTCGGAACCTCCAGCTACTGGCCGGGAGCGCAACGAGATTGACATGCCCGTCCCGCAGGACTACCCTGAGAAGGTATGAGGTCTGGAGGATCTGGTTGTTTCAAGCCTGTTGTAGCTCGTTGCCGCTAAGCGGCGAGGGTCATCTTATGAAGAAATCGAGTTGGATTTCCATTGTCCTGCTGTTCGTGTTCACTTCCGAGGCCGCTGCCGGAGGGCTTGCCCTCAAGGATGAAGCAGGCCCCGGTGACAAGCTCAATGGCTGGGGCAAGCTCGGCAAGGCCGTCTCCGGTTCCGAGTCCTTTTATGACTTCTCTTTCTATTACAGGGACGAGCGGGGGCGAAAGAAACCAGCCAAGGCCTTTGTCCAGATCTCCCCGGCCGCGGAGGTCTATTATGACCGCGTCATGAGGATCCAGGATCTGAAGAAGGGCACCAGGGTCCGCTTATTTGCCCGTGCGGTTGAGCAGGAAGTTCGCGGGGGGCCTCCCGGTGGTGGAGGAGGTAATGTGGGGCAGCAGGGGCGCTCAGGAACCGACCGCCAGATTCAGAACGCCCAGATCGTGATCCTGGGCGAGGCGGTAGAGGTCAACGAGGGCTACGAGCATCCCAAGGATAAGAAGCTGAAGTGGATTGACGCTACTGTTGAATCCAGCACCTCGGGGCTGGCGGTCAGCTACCAGGGCAACACCTACCGGGTGACCATCGATCGCAAGGCGCCGATCATCAACCGGACCAAGGTGGAGCATAAGCTACTCAAGAAGGCCAGGTACATTCACGTTGTCGGTGCCTCCTCGGAGACACGCCCGAAGACCAAGAGCAGGAGCGATGCCGCCAAGAGCAGCTTCAAATCCAAGCGTGTGATCATCCTGGATGCCAGGGCCGCCAAGGCCTTCCCGCTTCTGTTTGATTAAGAGCCGTGGCCTCTGCCGAGTTTGGATTTCTCCTGGTCCAGCCTCTTGACCTCTGGATCTCCCTGGGTCACGATGCGCCCTGGTCAAATTGAACGAGGACCCGTCCGGGTCGCAACTAGTGGTACTGGTGAATAATTATGGTGATGAGTTCTGCACCCCATCAGGAGCAAGAGACGGTAGACGAACCCGCCGTTCGGGGGTTTCTTGCTGATACTGCCCAGGCAGTCAAGGCCATGAAGGCCAGCTGGCTGCGAGTGGCTCTCAATCTCAAGCGCATACGCGATGAAGAGCTCTGGAGCTACGCGACTCCTGCCTGTGAGAATTTCGAAGATTACGCCTTCGGAGTGCTCAAGCTCAACAAGTACGTTGCCCGCAGGATGCTGAAGGCGATGGACTACACATCGAGCAAGCGCCCCGATATGGTTCACGAGGTTTCAGACCGCCTTGATCGTGGAGAGGAAGTGGTCGTTCCCTCCTACCAGGTGGTCAACAACCTGAGACTCGCCGAGGAGAAATTCGAGGGGCGTGAGGAAGAGTTCCAGGAGCTTGAATCAAAGGTCTTCGAGGAGGGGATCGGCAGGGTTACCTTCAAGCGGGAGATGGATGGCATGCTCACCCCGAGAGCTGAGGGGCCGGGAATCATGGAGACCTCGGTCGACCGGGTTCAACCGGAAGGCGCCCCGGATCTCGGCAGGTTGCTGGAGCGCCTCAAGGAAATTCAGAAAGACCTCGGCCGTCTTGGCATCTCCCGTGAATCGGAGGAGCTCTTTTCCCAGCTCCTGGATTCGCTCGAGGCAGAGAAGACCTGAGCCATGCCACTGGATCCACAGGTTGAAGAGCTCCTGGGAGAACTTGCCGAGCTGGGCTTGCCCGCGCTCGAAGATTGCACTCCCGGGCAGGCTCGCGAAAACCTCGCCAGCCGGATCGCTGATTTTTCCACTACCGGGGAGATTGCCCTGAGCCGGGATGGACTGGTTCCCTCCGGGGAACTCCCCGAAGGTATGCCTGCGATTGCCTACAGGGAGTACCGTCCGGATGACAGCCCGGTTCTTCCGGCCCTGGTCTATTTCCACGGTGGGGGATGGGTTATCGGCGACCTTGACACCCACGAGGGCATCTGCAGGGCGCTCGCCAACGAGGCGGGCTGCGCTGTCTTCAGCGTCGACTACCGCCTCGCGCCGGAACATAAGTATCCGGCCGCTGCAGATGATTGTTATGCCTTTACCAGGTGGTTGTCGGAAAACGCGGCAGAGAAGGGAGTCGATGCGCAAAGAATCGCAATCGGCGGCGACAGCGCCGGGGGCAACCTGGCAGCCGTGGTGGCGCTTATGGCCAGGGAGTCGGGCCTGTCCGGGATCTGCCTGCAGCTGCTGATCTACCCGGTAACGGACTACTCTCTCGACACCCCGAGCTATCATGAAAACGCAGAGGGCTATGCTCTCACCCGGGAGGGAATGCGCTGGTTCTGGGGCCACTACCTGGCCAGCGAAGAGGATGGGGCCGAGCTGAAGGCATCTCCCCTGCGGGCTGAGAGCCTTGAAGGGCTTCCTCCTGCCTACGTGATCACGGTTGGCTATGATCCGCTCCGCGATGAAGGCGATGCCTATGCAGCCAGGCTGCTGGAGGCCGGAGTCGATGTGGAGCTCGACCGCTACGAGGGGATGATCCACGGTTTCTGTGTTTATCTCGGGCTACTGGATCATGCTGGGCTTTCGGTGGCCAGGATGGGGGCTGCCCTGAGGCGCAGCTTC
>CAZTRG010000112.1:0-8270 GCA_964615885.1 uncultured Planctomycetia bacterium
CTGCCGGGCAGCCTCCTCACCCACATCTTTGTGAAATACGATGCGAATGCCCCGGTTGGGTATGGCGACGACCATGAGCCCCTCAGCACGAAGAGCCTGCGAAAAATCAGCATAGCGGTCGGCGGCATCTCCCGGCCAGGCAAGGAATACCATATTGGTATCCGGTGATGAGACCTGCAGCTCCTCGATATCCAGCTCCTTGAGTCTCCCCGCCAGCTCATCAGCGCGGCGATGGTCATCACCGAGGCGCCCGACATTATTCCTCAGTGCGTAGAGCCCGCAGGCGGCAAGAACCCCTGCCTGGCGAAGACCCCCTCCAAGGAGCTTGCGCAATCGCCTCGCCTCGGCAACCGTCTCTGCTGAACCAACCAGGATGGAGCCGGCAGGGGCTCCCAGGCCTTTTGACAGGCAGAACATGACGGTATCGGCACAGGCAGCGTAGCGGGCGACCTCGATGCCCGAACCGGCGCTTGCATTGAAGATGCGCGCCCCATCAATATGAAAGGCCAGGCCCTGCTCCCTGCACAGAGAAGATACCGACTCGATGTAATCGAAGGGCAGAATACACCCACCGGCGATATTGCTGGTCTGCTCGAGAATGACGAGCCTGGTCCGTGGCATATGGACATCATCTGCCCTGATCGAGGCGGAAATCAGCTCAAGAGGAATCTGCCCCCTGTCCCCCGCTATCGATACTGCCTGGACTCCCCACAAACGAGCCGCACCACCACATTCAAAATTGTAGGTATGGCAGAGAGCTTCGAGTATGACCTCATCACCGGGAACGCAATGGACTCCTATTGCGATCGAATTACCCATTGTCCCGGAGGGAACGAAAATCGCAGCCTCTTTGCCGAAGAGTTCAGCCGCCAGCCCTTCCAGCTCAATCACGGTCGGATCATCACCGAAAACGTCATCTCCGAGGGGAGCACTGCACATCGCCTCCAGCATAGGTGCATCGGGGCGGGTTACGGTATCACTGCGCAGATCGATCAATTCTGTATTACTATCCATGGGGGTTGAGCTTACGACAACAAATAGGGTGTATCAAGCGAAGCCGGAAAAGACAGTAAATCGATATTAAATGAAGATCTCACCCGGATTTATTCCGACCAGAGAGCCTCCCGGGGTACATCAATACCGGGGTCCCTTTGTGTTTCCATCGCCTCTCGATAAATATCTGCTTTTAAAGGACTTGCAGAAAAAAGGGGCCTTCTGAAATCTGGTGTTAGTTGTAAAATAGCTCCATGCGCAAAAAATCCGATGCAGAAAAGCCAGCCGAGACCGGGATTTCGGAACCCGGCGAGTATTCTGACTCCGACCTGGTCAGAAAATCACTCCAGGGGGATCTCGAAAGCTTTGAGCTGCTCATCGAGCGCTACCAGCAGGCCGTCTACAACATCGCCTACTACAAGAGCCGCAATTACTTCGATGCAGAAGACCTGGCCCAGGATATTTTCCTCGCTGCCTTCAAGGCCCTGCCGACTCTGAAAGACATCAACAAGTTCAGCAGCTGGCTCTTTGGGATTGCCTACAACCGTTGCCATAAATGGTTCCACCGCGAAAGAACCAAGATCGTCAAGTTCAAGGAGATCTCCCGGCAGCTCAGCCAGCAACAACGCATGGAGCGGCTGAAAAGCGGCCAGCCTGGAACCAGGTTCGCCGGCGAGGAGCCGGAGATTGCAGAGTTCCTGCACAGGCTCCCCGCCGATGTGAAGAAGGTCCTCAAGTTAAAGTATCTCGAGGGCCTGAGCTACGATGAGATCAGCGACAAGCTGGACATCAAGCCACACCGGATTGACTACCTGATCCGCAAAGGGAAAAAGCTCATCCGCGAGCGCTGGGACCAGCGTAACAAGAGCCCGCGTAACAGGAAAACGGGCGAAGAAGGAGCTTCCTGAGAGACCTGGGAAATGATGCAGCAAGACAATCTTCACATTACCTGCACCGAAGCAGAAAATTATCTCTTCCTGTTTGTCGAGGACGAGCTGGACCCCTCCTGTTCGGGGCTGCTTGAGCAACACCTCGAAACCTGCGAGAGCTGCCGGCAGCTGGAGGAAGAGCTCTCCTCTGAGCGGCTCTGGATCCTGGAGAACTCTATCCACTCCCCCTCCCTGGGAACGGCGTTCTCCGCAAAGGTCTGCAAAAAAATCCGTGAAGAAGCCGTACCGGGAACTTCCCTGGCTGAAAGGCTTCGCAAGGCATCCGGATGGTCCGGCCTGGCAGCCGCAGGAATCCTGCTGGCGCTGCTGGCCTCCGGTTTTTTCAGCGGAGGGGAAATAGCGAACCCGGATAGAGAGCTGGCGCTGGAAATAATGGCTGGAGAAAGCCTGGCAGCTACAGCAGCCGGGCGTGCTCCCGGGCCGGCCGACTCAACCCTGGTCTCTCTCCTTGCCCGGAACGACCAGCAGGCGGAGCCTGGAGAAGCCGGCACCTTCTGTTCCCCCGATTCACCGGAGGGATTTATCATCTGCGACCCCATCGATGACCCCTCCTCTACATTACCGGAGCCTGGATCCCTGGCTGGTACCGGAAAAGATGACAATGCGGAGCTCGTCGCCTTCTCTCCTGAAGTTTCGCCTGCCATCCAGCCGATAAAAACCCTATCGGCAGGCTTTAACCAACTGGATATGGGCCAACTGTTCGGCCTTTTTGCCCGGAGATATGAGAAGGTAACGACGCCGGCTCTCAAGCCCATCAGCCTGGATGACCCCTGCCTTGATGACCTTAATGATGATGGAAAAGTGGACGGTGGAGATGTCGCCTACGGCTGCCTCCTTCTTCTCGAATCAAAACCCTCGGCACCCTGCAGTGACCCCGATCAAGAAAAAGAAGAGACTCCCGATTGCGAAAACCGGGAGCCCTGTGTTTGACAAGAGCAGAGATCCGGCGGGTGGCCCGTGGCCAGCTTCGAGCAGAGGAGAGCACTTCCCCTCCCCGGACTCCAGGAAACAGGCTCCTGGAAACTGACAACTGGAACTCCCGGCACCCGGCCGGAATGGAATTGAACAATGAAGCCAGACAACAAGCCCCAGGACAACAAGACCACTGACACCCGCCCACGGGGCCGAAGCATTCGTATACCTGCATGGCTGGTATCGGCGCTTTGCGTCCTTGGCACCGGGGCTGCACTTTACCTCACCGGTGTTTTTCCCGGCGAGACTGCGCCCGCCGAGGCCAGGGAGCCGGCAGCCGGTACTGTCACCCCCGAAGGGGCCAGCCCCGACGAGGTGATCCTGGCCTACACGGTTAACAACCTGGGCTACACCTCCACCTGCGGCTGACCTAAGAAGAAGATCAAGCTGGGCAGTTTGCCCAGGCGAATGACCTTTTTCCAGCAGCAGCGGGGACTCGGTATTCCCTTTCTCGCCATTGATGGTGGAGCTGCCTTCTTCGGCTCTCCCACCAAGAAGGCGCCCAGCGCCAGCCGGGAGCTCCAGGGCCTGAACGTCGCCCGCAACATCCTGAATGCATACAACTATCTCGGCTACCACGCCATTGGCATCGGCCCCTCCGATCTCCAGTTCGGAGTCGACAAGCTCAAGGGGCTCCTCTCCAAGGCCAAGTTCCCCATCGTTTGCGCGAACCTTGTCGAGAAGGGCAGCAAGAAGCCTGTATTCTCCTCCTCGGTGGTTATCAACCTGGAAGGAATGAAATTCGGCATCTACGGGGTCTGCCTCGACACCCTCAACCCCAACTACAAAAAACGCGTTCTTGGTGATAAATATGAGCTTCTCGATCCCTTTGAAACCACCCGGAACATCGTTCCCGAGCTGCGCAAGAGCTGCGACATGGTCATCGGAATCTCTCACCTCAATATCACCGATAATGAAAAGGTCCTGGGACAGAACCCGGGTATCGATATTCTGCTCGATCCCTACTCCCGCTCAGGCAACAAGCCCGTGTGGGTAACCGAGGGCGAATACGTAGCCTGGCATGGGAAAACTCCCATGATCCGCATTGACGGACAGGGCTCGCGGGTGGGGATCTGCGAGATCTACCTTCCTCTTAGCGGCGATGCAGAAGAGGACTACGCTATCTATGATTACCCCCTCGAACCGCAGATCATAGACCACCCGGTCATGAAAGACATCGCCAGGGGGCGGATCGTCCCTCCCAACAAGACCCCCCACAAGGCCACGCTCTTTGAAGATATGTTTCTCGGGGCCGGCACCTGTGGCGCATGCCATGAGAAACAGCTCGAGTTCTGGGAAACCACCAAGCACAGCAAGGCCTACGCCAGCCTTACCAAGACCGGGGACCACCTGAATATTGAATGCGTGGAGTGTCACACCCTGGGCTACGGACTCAGCTTTGTAGAGCCTGCAAAGGTCGGCGAGTTCAAGGAGGTACAGTGCGAGAACTGCCATGGGGTCGATGCAAAACATGCTGAGGACCCGGCTCGTTACCGTCTCGGGCAGGTCAACGAAACCACCTGCTGGGGATGTCACAACCCGCAGATCCTGAATAAGCCGTTTTACCCTGCCAAGGTAAAAGACAAGGTGTCCTGTCCAAGGATGGAGAAATGAGATGACCACCGCGTGTGCGTACTTCCTGAAATATATGAAGCCCTTGACCCTCTGCCTGGCACTCATCGCCCTCGCAGGCATTCTCCCCGGCCTCGACACCGAAAGAGAGCCGGCAAAGGAATTCACCCTGGTCTACAACATCAACAACGCAGGCTACATTGATGTCTGCGGCTGTAAGCACAAGGAGGTCCGCCAGGGAAGTATCACGAGGCGGGCCAGCTTCCTCAAGCAGCTCCAAGCCACCGGGCGCGATCTTCTCCTGCTCGATGGAGGCAGCGCTTTTTTCCCGATCAACAAGCGCCTGAAGCCGACCGAGGTTCCCGATGCCCTTCGCAAGGCGGAGCTGATCACCGAGGCCTACAACAGGATGGGCTACTCTGCCATGGCCATCGGCCCCTACGACATCATCACCGGGCTTGAGAACCTGGAGAAGCTGAAGAAAAAAGCCCGCTTCAAAATGCTCTCTGCCAATTTCGTCGGCAAGGACGGCAAGCTTCTTTTCGAGCCCCATGCAATCTTTGAGGTGGCGGGAATCCGGGTCGGAGTCATCGGCCTGACGCTCGAGACCATCCCGCGGCCCGTTCTCGAGAAACGCGCACCGGGCTGCAAGATCCTCGACCCCTTCGCGGCGGCGGTCAAGTCCTACGAATCGCTGAAGCCCAGGACCGACATGATCATAGCCCTCTCCCACCTCACCGAAGATTCCAACCTCAAGTTGATCAAGAATCTCAAGAACCTGGAAATCATGATCGATCCCTACATCCAGCAGGGCAATCACAAGACCTGGCTCAAGGAAGAGAGCGAATGGCTGGAAGAAAAAGATAAAACACTCTTCCTGCGCAGTGATGGACAGGGTGCCCGGCTCGGAGTCGTCGATGTCGAATTGCTCAAAGATGGAACCGCGCTCTATTCAGGTGACCGCTATGACGAGCTCGCCGACCTGGTTGATTACGATGAGGCCGACGAGGCAGAGAAAAAAGAGCTGCAGGCGATCCGCCTGGAGAACCTCTACCGGTTCACCAGGGTCTCGCTGGAGCCCCATCACCTCACCGATCCGGAGATCGACTCACTGGTTGATGCCTGGAAGAAGAAGACCTCGCTCTCCGGCGTCAAGCAGGGTGAGAGTCAGCTCTCTGAAAAGGCCAAGTACCTGACCCACACCGCCTGTAAAAGCTGCCATGAGAAACAATACGACTTCTGGCTGACAACCACCCACTCCAACACCATGGACAATCTCAAGAAAACCGGGGACGAGGCCCGCTATGACTGCATCGGGTGCCATACGCTCGGCTACGGACAGGCCTTTCTTGATACCACCAGCATCGGAAAGTATGCCAATGTGCAGTGCGAGTCCTGTCATGGACTCCAGCCTGAACATCCTCAAAAACCGGCCGAGCACCCCTTCGGGAGAATATCCCGTAAAGCCTGCATCGTCTGCCACAACAAGGAGCAGACCCGCTCCGAATTCCATTTCGCTCCAGCGCGAAAAAAGGTCGCCTGCCCGAAGGGCTGAGTCCTGGTTAATTGTCCCGGCTCCTCCTTCAATGACTGGAGAAGGTGAAGGGTATGTGTTAGAAATCCGGGCACTATTTCGCGGTGAGCCGGGGAGAACGACGCCTTCCTGCCCGGTCGTGGTCCGCCCCTGGTTTGCACAGCGGCCCCCCCACCCCGGCGATTCGGACACCTGGAGAACACTCCTTGATCGCTTTCAACTCATCCAGCACAACCCCGGTCGATTGCTGCATCATCGGCGGTGGCATCATCGGCCTGTCGATAGCCAGGCGGCTGGCGACGCAGGGGCTTTCGATAGCCCTCTTCGACAAGAGCGCTCCCGGCACAGAAGCCTCCCATGCCGCCGGGGGCATGCTGTGCCCGCGGCTCGAATTTGAAAAAGGCTCACCGCTTTCGGAGATGGGAGAGATCTCCCTGCAGCTCTACCCTGACTATGTCCGGGAGCTGGAGGAAGAAACCGGACTCTTTGTTGACCTCCGGCTGGACGGGGTCATCACACCCCTCAGCCTGGAGGGAGACCCCGGATCTCCTGGCCCCGGGGACACCATCGCCCGCCTGGTGGAGGGCGATTCGCTTCGCGAGCTCGAGCCGGGAATCAGCCCGGAGATAACCCGGGCGCTCTATTACGAAGAGGAGGGCAGCATCGACAACCGGGCTCTCACGGCCGCCCTCGCGGCAGCCAGTGAGAAACTCGGGGTCAGGATCTACCCGGACTGCGAGGTCCTTGAAATCCTTGTGCAGAAAGAAACCGCCAGGGGCGTGCGCACCCGGGAAGGAGACTTCAGCTCTGCTTTCGTGATCAACTGCGCCGGGGCCTGGGCCGGAAGAATCGCAGGTGAGGTAGAGCAGGTCGACATTGCCCCGGTGAAGGGACAGATGCTCATGCTGGACTGCAATGGCTTCCAGGACAAGCTTCCCAGGCATACCATCTACTCCCACCAGACCTACCTCGTTCCACGCCAGGACGGACGGGTCATCGTTGGCGCAACGGTCGAGGACAAGGGCTTTGACAAGAGCGTTGAACCCGCTGCTATCGAAGCTCTGCACCGGGAAGCCGCCGGGATGTTCCCCTTTCTCCAGGATATCCAGCCACGGGAATCCTGGGCAGGCCTGCGGCCCATGGGAAAGGAGGACGTTCCCTATATCGGTGCTCTCTCCCCGGACGGGTATTACGCTGCTGTGGGCCACTACCGTAATGGAATTCTCCTGGCTCCCCTCACCCAGGAGCTGATGGCACGGGAAATCCTCGGAACGACCGGCTAGCAGGAAGGAACAGCCCCCTCAGGCTCCGAACTTCTTCATCCGCGAGGCATGTGCCATCGCCAGGGTTACCATCTCAGAAGCCTTGAAATTCCCGAGATCTCCACCCAGGCAGTGCCGCTCGGTAAAGACCGCGTCGGCCCTGTTGAGGGCCAGCTTCGAGGAGATGATCGTCGGCACCGGATGCCAGCTGTGCTCCATGTGAATGCATGGGGTGGAGTGATCCCCCGTCACGATGATCGCATCGGGCTCGAGAGCCTCGATACGGGGCAGGATCGCATCAAAGGCCTCCAGGGCACTGACCTTCTCGTCGAAGAGACCTGAATGCCCTGCGCTGTCGGTGGGCTTGTAATGCAGGAAAAAGAAATCGTGCTCAGCAAACTTCTCCTCCAGGAGCTGGACCTCCTCCTCGATTCCATGAGGACTCCCAAGCACCTTCATCCCCACCAGCCGGGCAACACCCCGGTACATTGGGTAGGCCGCTATAGCTGCAGAGTCGGCGCCATAGAGCTCGTTAAAGGGGACGATATCCGGCAAGCCGGAAAACCCGCGCAGGAGCATGCCGGTGGCAACCTCTTCGTCCGCCAGGATTTCCCTGGCGGCGTTCAGGAAGGTCTCGACCAACCCTGCGGAGCGCTCAGAGCCCGAATCCCCGGCAACAATCGGCAGGAGCTCCAGTCCTTCACGCTGGGGATCGTTGTCATTGAGATTCGCCCCGAGCTCTCCTCCACGAAAGAGCACCGTGAAGCGATGCTCCTTCCCGTTGAGCAGGATCAGTTCGACATCCGGGAATTTACCCTCAAGGCCATCTCTCAGTTTCTGGCACAGACGAACATTTTCTTCGTCAGGTGGCCGCTCGGCGCGACGGTCATGAACAATGTTGTTGCTGTCGACCGTGGCAAAATTAGCCCGCGCGGCCAGGTCGCCAGGCTGCATGTCGAAATCGCTGCCAAGCGCTTCAAGAACTCC
>CAZTRG010000113.1:0-12896 GCA_964615885.1 uncultured Planctomycetia bacterium
TTTTTGCCCCCACCGCCGCCGCCACTGGTGGAGCGGTAGACGCCGCCGTTCTGCTTGGCCAGCTGTTTGAGGAAGGGCGTCTCCTGGCCGAAGCTGATGCAGTTGATCTTGGCACCGCGGACACGGTTTTTAGCTCCGATCTCGCGCAGGATGTCTGCGGGCTTGGTGAAGGTGCCGCCGATGGGCTTGCCGTCTGAGAGCAGGAAGAGCGTGTCGGCCTTGCGGTCTTTGAGCGCCAGCACAAGCGAGTCATAGATGTTCGTCTTGAGCTTGCAGTCGAGGTTCTTGACGAAGGCGATAGCCTCCTGGCGCCCGCGGCCGCGAAGCGGCTGGAGCGAAGACTTCCAGGGGATCGGGCCGACGTTGAAGAAGATGATGTTGACCATGGTTGTGTCGGGCAGCTTTGTCAGGATGCTGGTGAGCTCTTTCTTCAGCGCGGCCATCTTGGTGCCGGGCGCGCCCTTGAGGTTTTTCTTCCGGCCCTTTTTCTTGGGTCCGGTTGCCGACTGGAGCATGCTGATCGATGCGTCGACCAGGAAGATAACTCGCTTGGAGGCGACCTCGAGCCCGAAGTAGGTCGGCACGACCACGGTATTGGTCTTTGCGGCGCCGGCCTCGGAGGCCGTTGGAAATTCGAAACGATCGGCGGTTTCGTCCCACCACTTGTTCCAGTCCTTGGAGACCAGCCCCATGTTGACCCCTGTGCGCTTCACCAGGAGCTTGAGAATATCGCCCTGGCGGGAAGAGTCTTTTTCTTTTCCGAGGCGGGCAATGAGGGCCGGGACCATTTCCTTGACCTTGAATTTATGCAGCGCCTGCAGCGAGGCGTTGCGGACCAGGACATGGCTGCTCTTGAGCCCATCGACCAGGGCCTCGCAGGCCTTGGGGTTGCGGGGAAAACTCCCCAGGCTTCCGATGGCGATGACCCGCATTTCTGAGGTTCCCGACGTGGCGGCCTTGATCACGAAATCCCGGGCAGCGGGTTTTCCGGTGGCGGCAATAGCATCGAGAACGCGCACCTTGGAGTAAGTTTTCCAGCCAACGCCCTTTCCGAAGCCCTTGATCGCGGCATCGAGGGCTTCTGCCCTTCCGCTTCCGACCATGCTGAGCCCTGCGGCGGCTACAAGGTAGGGGTCCGTGCCGCTGTATTCACGCCGAAGCATCTTGAGCGCCTCGGGGTCTTTGAGCTTCCCGATCCGGGCCAGGATGGGAGCGACCTTTCTCTCGACGGCGCCGGGCCAGGCAGAGGTGCCGGGCTTTCCAGCCGTGCTCCTGGTCTGCCGGTATTTTTCCGTCAGCGTATCGAGGTCATTTCCGTAGAGTGCCTCGCCGGCGACAGGGGCAAAGAGGAGGCCGAAAAAAACGCCGCAGGCAAAGATGCGATAGAGCCTGTTCAACATGACAGAATGCCTTTAATGATTTAGAGATCCCGGATCGAGCAGGCGCCGGCTTGTGCGGGGCCCGTCTTCAGCAGGCTCCCATCATAACCGATGAAACTTTGCTTGAAGGCGGCTTTCTGCCCTCCTGGAGGAGGGTGCGCCTCATTCGGCCTTTCCAGGCCTGTTTTCCGGCTTCCAGGCCGGCTATTTTTTCCGGCTGGCGGGCACCGGGGGCTGCCTGGTGGCTCCGTCCGCGACATCCTTCTGCCAGGCAGAGTAGTCCTTTTTCATGGCTGCCAGGCGCACGCCTTCTTTCTTCGCGAGGTTTTTCTGTTCCCCGGGGTCCTGCTCAAGGTTGTAGAGGGCAGCGGCCTTCTGGCCCTTGAGCTCCCGGACGTATTTCCAGGGGCCATTGCGCATGGCTTGCTGCCGGCCGGCACCCCAGAAGACCTTGCGTGCCCCGGGCGGCTGTTTGCCGAGAAAGCTGGGAACGAGACTCCTCCCGTCGAGCTGAAGCTTTTCCGGGGCGCTCACTCCGGCGAGCTCCAGCAGGGTGGGAAAGATGTCCATTCCGACTGACAGGTCATCGCAGGTGCTTCCGTCTGCAATCCTGCCGGGCCAGCTCGCAATCGCCGGAACACGATGCCCGCCCTCCCAGAGCTGGCCCTTGTTGCCTCTCAAGGACCCGTTGTTTCCAAAGCTTGCGGCGCCGTTGTCGGAGACAAAGAAAACCAGGGTGTTCTTTTCGAGTCCGAGGCGCTTGAGGGCGGCGACGATCTCGCCGACACCCTTGTCCAGCTCCTGTACCATTTCGCGGTAGGCGCGCTTGCGGAAGGCGGCGCTTCGCCTCTCCGGCACCACCTTACCCTTGACCCGGAAGGCCGGATCTCCCGGCCCCTGGAAGGGTGTGTGCGGGGCCTCGTGTGGGACGTAAAGGCAGAAGGGCTGACCCCTGTGCTCTTCGATGAATTTGACCGCATGGCGCGTGATCAGGTGGGTTGAATAACCTTTCTCCTCGATGGGCTCGAGGCCCTCCCACCAGTCATAGACTCCGACCCGGTCGTAGTGCGACTGGTAGTCGATATTGCCGCTGACAAAGCCGCGGAAACGACTGAAGCCATGATGGACGGGGTTGAATTTCTTTTCATAGCCGAGATGCCATTTCCCGAAGCAGCCATTTTTATATCCGGCAGCGGCGAGGAGCTCGGCGAAGGTCGT
Source organism: uncultured Planctomycetia bacterium (assembly GCA_964615885.1). GTDB lineage: Bacteria > Planctomycetota > UBA8108 > UBA8108 > UBA8108 > UBA8108. Next base: position 2,598 of record CAZTRG010000113.1, read on the forward strand.
CTCGCTCTGGTGGAGTCCGTGGTTGCGGTTCTGGTTGAAGCCGGCGTAGATCACGCCGTCGACACCTGCGCGCTGCTGGTAGCGCCCGGTCAGCAGTGCCGCACGAGTCGGGCTGCAGACTGCGCCGTTGGAGTGGTAGTCGGTGAAGCGCATGCCCGCGCGGGCGAGAGCATCCAGGTGGTGCGTTTTGTAGGCCGTGTTGCCGTAGCAGCTGAGCTCTCCGTAGCCGAGGTCGTCGGCCATGATGATGACCAGGTTCGGTTTGCCCTGGCCGTCTTCGCCGGCGGCAAAGACCGGGGCGGCAAGAACCAGGCAGAGGGTACAGAGACGGAGTCGCATGTGGTATACCTTCGTTTTCGTGTTGCTTGAAGAAAACGTATTTTAACGGGGAATAGTGAAATGGCTGTCGAAGAAGGCAAAAAAGCTCCGGCATTTACCCTGGCAGATGAAAACGGCGACAAGGTGCGCCTCAGTGAACTGGCGGGCAATTGGGTCGTGCTCTATTTCTATCCGCGCGATGATACTCCTGGCTGTACCGTCGAGGCCTGTGATTTCACCTCTGGATTGAAGGCCTTTGAAAAACTCGGAGCGAAGGTCTACGGCTGCAGCGGCGACTCGGGTGAGAGTCACCAGAAATTCATCAAGAAGTACAAGCTCAAGATCAGCCTGCTCTCTGACCCCTCGCACAAGGTCATGGAGAAGTACGGCGCCTGGGGCGAGAAAAACATGTACGGCAAGATCACCGTCGGCGTCATACGCTCAACGGTTCTGATCGATCCAAAGGGCAAGGTCGCGAAGCACTGGAAACGCGTCAAGACCAAGGGCCATGCAGACAGTGTCCGCAAGGCCCTGGAAGAGCTGCAGTCAGCCTGAAAAGCGGGCTCCGCCTCAGGGAGTGATGATCGTCAGGGTGTGTTCCTTGAAGTGAGGAATCAACAGCCGTCCGCGCTTGGCATCCCAGCCGGGGTCGGCGGGTTCCTTGAGGCCCTCGATCGCGATGCTGGTGCCCTTGTCGGAATGACGGTAGACGCATTCTCCGGCCCAGCTGGTGATCAGCAGGCTTCCATCCTTGTCGACCACGATGCCGTCGAGCTGGTTCTTCGGCAGCTTGGCGACGAGGCGCTCACGGCCCTCCTGGGCCCTCGCCCAGAGGAGCTCTCCCGAATTCCAGGTGCAGACCAGCAGTCCGTTGGCGGTCACGAGCAGGCCATTGGGGTTGGGGACCTCTTCTCCCTTGGAGAGAGCCTTCACCGAGCCGTCCGTGCTGACTTCGTAGACGGCATCGGTCCGCGGGGCGTCCTTGTCGCCGCCGAAGCCCGAGTCGCTGACGTAGACCTTTCCATCCGGCCCCGAGGCGAGGTCGTTGAGGAAGGAGGAGCCCTTGATCTCGATCACGCCTGTGGGCTTGCCGGTGACCCGGTGAAATTTGCGGATGGCATTGACGTCGGCAGCGTAGAGAGTGTCGCCGACGATGGCCAGGCCCTTCGGGGCGTTCAGGGTGATGCCCTCAGCGCTTCCGTCAATCCACTTCAGGTCGAGGATTTTTCCGGAGGGGGCGACCCGGGAGATGAAGCCGGCCTTGTCTTTGCCGAGAGGGTTGCCGTTGATGTTCGAGACAATGTAGATGTCCGCCTTCTCATCATGGATCGCACACTCTGGAGTGTTGAGCCCTGAAGCGGCGGGGATCACGATCTTCACAGGCTTTACGGCTTTGGTCGCCACGCAGGATGTCGCGGTAAAGGCCAGGAACAGGGAAAGACAGGCAAATTTCTTTACGAAGAGCATTTCAGATCCTCCGGATGGTGTCGTTTAAAGAAGAAGAGTCCCTCTTGATGGACTTTTGGAGCCGTTTCATCAAGTGAAAAGAGTGCTGAAGGGCCGGCGGTTTTCCTCAGGGCCTGCAGGTATCCGGGCAGCCGACGATCGGCAGGCAGGAGCCTCCCCCCACCGGTTCGGGCCCGCCCTGGAAGAGGTACCTGAGAACGTGAATGGCATCGGTGAGGTCGATGGACTGGTCGCCATTGAGGTTCATCAGCTCGAGGTTGGCGGCATCCGTTACTCCTCCGTCGCCGCAGGGCAGCTCCGGGGGAGAGCCGAGGAAGAGATGGCCCAGGAGGCAGACAGCATCGGAGATGTCCAGGCGGCTGTCCTGGTTGCAGTCGCCCGGAAGCTGCCGCCCGCCTGCGCCGTCTACGATGACGTTTTCAAAGGCCAAGGCGAAGCCGCCGCGGTCGTCCCAGGCGACCAGGGTGACGAGATATTGCCCGGGAGTATCCCAGGTGTGGGCCATGGTCTCTCCCATGCCCCCGGCGCCGTCTCCGAAGTCCCAGTCGTAGCGGACGATTTTTCCGTCGGGATCGAAGGAGGCAGCGGCATCGACCTGTACCTCGAAGGGCGCTGCGCCCCGGGTTGCGGAGATGGTAAAGGATGCCACCGGCCGTTCATTCGGGCCCAGCTCACGAACCCTGATGCTCCGAGTCGAGACTCCGGTGTCGCCGCGGTCATCTCTTACCGTGAGGGTAACGAGAAATTCGCCGGCTTCATCGAAGGTGTGGCTGGTGCTTTCTCCGGTGCCTCCCAGTCCATCCCCGAAGTCCCAGGACCAGGAGATGACCTGGCCGTCCTCGTCGTTCGATGAGGAGCCGTCAAAATCAACCCGCAGGGGCGCGAAGCCGGACTCGGGGCTGAGGCTGAAGGAGGCCCGGGGTTCCAGGTTGGGTGGCGGCGGGCCGATGGTGTTGGCCGCCCCGGGGCTTCCGCCGCCGGCCTGAGAGGCCCCCCAGTTGTCCGGCTCGTTGCCGTAGCCCTGGAGCTCGCGGCGCTCGAGGGAGGGACCCTCGCCATCGGCTGCGGCGGGCCAGGGAGCCCGGTCGCTGTAGCGGACACGGTCAACGAGGACCCACGCGGGCTCTTTGCCGGCCTCTGTGGCCACCGGGCGAAGCAGGCGCAGGGCCTCGCCCCCGTTATCCAGCGCGCCGCCGTAGGGGCCGTAGACAGCAACCTCCCCGGGCAGCTCATTGAGCTGGCGAAACAGGCCGGGGTCGATACTCGAGAGCACCACGAAGCCGCGCGCCGGAATGGACGCTCCGGATGGCAGCTCAAAGCCGGGCTCTTCGCCGGTGCCGGAGACCCCGCGCAGTCGCCAGCCGAGGCCCAGCCCCTCATCGAAGAGCGCAACAGCCTGGCCGAGCGGGTTGTAGAGCTCAATAAATTCATCACTCTGCCTGTCGGGATGGTAGTGGATCTCGCTGATGACAGGGTGGTTGTCGAGGTGGCCGCTGTTTTCGGCGCCGCCTCCGGAGCGGAACTGCTCCAGGCTTGCCGGGGCATCTTCGCCGAAGGAGCGCTCCTGCAGCGGGCCATAATCTATGCCGCTGCTCGTTGCCAGCCGCCCCCAGGACACTCCGGGATCGAGGGCGTCGAAGCGGACTCCGGTTATATAGCCGGTCAGCTCGCCGGTCTCGGCGTCTGCAGAAGAGAGAAAGAGCTCATCGCCGGAGCTGTTGATGGCAAAGCTGCCAGGCAGGCCCTCGCCGCGCTGGAAGGCATTTTCGTAGATCACGTGGTAGTCCCCCCCGGCAATCATAACGTCCCCGGGGATCCGGTACTTGCGGAGGCTTGCGGAGTCATCGCGCTGGTCGCTGAGATACCAGCCGCTGATATCCACCGGCAGCGTGCCGGGATTGAAGAGCTCGACCGCATCTTCAAGGGGAGAATCACTGTGGCTCAGCACCTCGTTGATGACAACTCCGCCGTGGCGGGGCTCGGGGTCGGTGGCGCCGGGAGATCCGAAGGCAGCGGTGCTTGCACGCCAGGACTCCGGCCCTGTGGCGGCGCTTCCGGGCCGCAGGGGAACCAGCGAATAGCCGAACCCATCGGGGCCGAGCGGCCAGCGGCCGTCGTCGTCGTAGTCAGCCAGGGCTGCGGTGTTGCCGAAGCGGTCTTTCAGGCGAATGGATTCGCCCTCGTTGGCGAGCGAGCCCTCGTAGGAGCCGAAGAGCTCTGCTGCCGGATAAGCAGTCGCGAAGGCATCGCCGTCAGCGGCAAGCACCAGCAAGCCGCCTGCGGCCAGCTCGTCTCCCTCGGCAAACTCGAAGGAGATGCCGGAGGTGAAGGAGAGGCCACCGAGGTCGAGGGCAGAGTCGCCGAGGTTGGCGAGCTCGATGAAGTCGTAGGCGTTGCCGCCGGGGGCGTGGTACATGATCTCGGTGATGGCCAGTCCTGACCAGGCGGCCGGAACGGAGAATCTTGCGGCGTTCAGGGCGCTCCAGGTCTCCCCGGAGCGGGCTCTTGCCAGCACGGCGGTGTTTTGGGTGATCCGAAGAGGCTCGCTGTAGGCGCTTGCGGAGGCCGAGAGCTCACCGCTTCCGTAGGTCCTCGGGTCGCTGCCATCGGTGGTGTAATAGATGGTTCCATTGCCGCCGCCGGGGAGGCTCATGGACAGGGAGAAGCCGGGGGCCACCTCTCCCCCATGGCGGCTGAATTCCGGAGCTGCCAGGGTGGGGTAGAGGCGGGCGGAGCGCAGCTGCTGGAGCACCCGTGAAGAGCGGTTTGGAAACCAGGTGCGCAGCAGCCAGTTGAGCTCGTTGGACCATTCGCCTTCGCGGGTATAGGGGGGCTCCCGGCGCACATCGCCCCAGCGGGCCGCCTCCAGCACCATGGGCAGGTTGATCTGGTCGGCACGTCGCATATAGATTGCGGCCGGGCGGTTGTCCCCGGGCCGCTCAGGGTTCCAGCCCTGCTGCTGCGGGTTGACGTACATCGGGCCGCCGTTGAAGAAGTGCTCGTGGACACGGTCGGCAAAGAGCAGGCGCCATTCGGGGCGCTGCCGCAGGCGATTGTAGATCTCAGCCGGAGTGTTGTTATTGCTGACACCGACCCGGTTGACGTTCACATCCTTCAGTACATGCTCGGCATCCCAGCTGAAGAAGCGGAAGACGCCTCCGGGTGTTCGCCGGCGCCCGCCATACCAGTTGTGATGCGGCCAGTCGTCGTTGCCGGTGTAGAAGTTCACCAGCATGTAATCGGCAATGTCGAGCACATCGAGGTGTTCCTGCAGGGCGTTGTAGTTTGACAGGGTGCCGAGGTTGGCTCTCGCCCGGGACATCATGGCGTTCCAGGCGGCGGAGTTTCCATCGACAACCTGGCCGCCGTTGTGGCGCACGATATCCCATTCGCTTTTTTCGCCGCCGAGATGCTCTTCGCAGTAGCCGTTGTCCGGACGTTCGTGGACATCAAAGACGCCCCAGAACAGGCCGTTGAGGAAGACGCTGCACAGCCGGCTGCGCGGGGCGAGTGAGCCGGTCGCCAGCTGCAGGTCGCTGACAAACATGTCGCGGATGTACTGGCTGCGGACGCGCTGGTCATGGCTCGGGTGGGTGAAGGTCAGGTTGAGGTGGGCATCGAGAACGAGATTATCGAAGCGCTTGACCGGCGAGCCGGGGAAGAAGTCATAGCGCAGCTTGCTCTGCCCGTAGCCGCCGCGGAAGGCGAGGCGGTAAGAGGTCTTCTTTGATTTCCAGCCGCCGGTTGAGCTGCCGCCCTGGACGCGGATTCCGCAGGGGATCTGGAAGCCCTCATCTCCATCGGGCAGGATCAGCTCGGCGGTGACCTCGCGTTCCCATGCCGGGCCTGAGCTGGAGGGGTGAACGATAACCCCCCTGCTGGAGCCGAAGAGGTCATCGATGCTGCCGACAACAGAGATGGCCGGCAGGTTCATCAGGGCCCTCAGCCCGATGGCCCGGTTGTTGCCCGTATTGACAACCTGGGGGTCCATCTCGTAATCAGCAGATGTTCCCGGCCAGGAGCCTGGAAAGCCGGTGGGGTTTCTCGACTGGGAGAGAACTCTCTGCGGAAAGATATAGGTCCAGGTGGTGGCGACCGAGGGCAGCTGTCCGCGCCTGAAGGCGGCTGCGCGGACCGTTCGGGCCGGTGCGGCCTGGCTGCCGGCAATCGGGACGGGCTCGGAATAAAGTGTTCCGTTGCCCTCGGTGGGTTCGCTGCCGTTAAGGGTATAGTAAATGCTGGCGCCCTCGGTGGCGCAGGTGAGCTCCAGGGTGAAGCCTTCACCATAAAAGCCCCGCGGGTGGCTCGGAGCCGGGTCGGCGACAACTCCCTCGAGAACATCAGATCCGGCATTGGACTCCCCGGGTGTCGGGGTGGCCAGGTAGCCGGGTATGCCGGTTTCGGTGCGTCCCCAGGCAAGGTTGGTTCGCTGTGGCGGATAGGCGGGGCTGAACTCCGAGACGGCCTGGCGTGGCGAGTTGGGCCCGAACAGGCCGAGGTATTCTCCTGCGGTTTCGAGCTTGAAGTTCGCATGCAGGTTGCCCCCGGCTGGCGTGCGATCCTTGCCGGAGGCAAAGACCACCAGGTAATCACCCGGCAGGAGCCGCCTGCCGGGCAGGCTCCACTTGCCGGGCTCCCCGGCATCGTCGGTGAGGGTCCACCCGGCCAGCTCGACCGCTTCGGCGCCCAGGTTGCGAAGCTCGATCCAGTCGGGGCTGTCGCCGTCTTCGTCTCGCAGTCCACCCTGGTTGGAGGTGAGCAGCTCGTTGATCACCAGCTGGCCGACCGGGGCTTCCGGGTCAATGACATAGCTCCAGCTGCCGCCGGCAAAGTCGTTCGGCGGCACGAAGAGGTCGCGGATTCCGTGCTGGTCCGCCCACCTGAGGGTCACCTCGCCTTCTGCTGGTTGCTCGAAGCGGAAGATGTAGGGGCCCGCCTCCGAGCCGCTCACGGTGTCGGCGGCGCGGTTGTTGATGAGGAGGTCCGCGGCATCAAGGCCGCTCACGGCTTCGCTGAAGGTCACCTCGACACGCTGCAGGTTTCGAATGCGGGCGTTGAACCCGGGAAGAAGCCCGGCAACAACCGGGGCGGTGGTGTCAATCCCGACCGGATCCACCAGGGAGAGGTCGAACTTGGAGTCGCTCGAAGAGATGGTTGCATTGAAGAACTGCACGGCGACGGTGTTGGTTCCCGCAACAATGAACTCCGAGGGCGCGGGCAGATCGAAAACCTCGTAGGTTCCGGATTCGTGGCTGCGGGCGGAGCGCTCATCAAAGGCGGGGTCCGCCGGTGCGTTCTCCGACGCGACCTCGACCCCGTTGATCCAGAGAATGAAGCCGTCATCGAAATCAACGCTGGCCTCAAGGGCAACCACCAGGGCCGGGTTCGGGATCTCCAGGGTGTGCCGCAGGTAGACGGAGGTGTAGTTGCGCCGCATGGGCGGGTCGGCCTCGGAGAGGTCGGTGCCGAAGGGTGGGTCTCCGTAGCCGAAAGGGGCCGGGCCGGAGAGCCAGCTTGAGTCGTCAAAGGCGCTTTCACGCCAGGCCTCCCGCGGCTCGGAGGCCTCTGAATCACCCGGTCGCCACCGCCAGGATGAGGCCGGCTCGATATAGACCACCTCCTGGGCTTCGCCGTCGGTCGGCGCGAGAAGAAGCCATCCCATAAGAAGGAGCGTAAGAGTTCGGGCTGCAGGCACCGTGTTCTCCGAAAACAATGATAGATGTTTGTCCGCCAGGGGCGCGGAAAACCCAACCCCCTCTATCATACCCGTCTGCAGGCCTGCGGGCTACGTTGAGCGGGTCAGGGGGTGCTGCGGCCACTCTTCCTGTACTTGTCCAGGAGCATTCCGAGGCGCTTCACGACCTCCGGCTTCTCCAGGTAGAGGTTGTTTTCTTCCGTCGGGTCCTCTGCAAGATTGTAGAGCTGGCCCTTCGCCTCCCCGGGCTTCGGCTTGATCCTGCGGGGATTGGTGAAGCCGCCGGAGCCCCGCCCGACGATCAGCTTCCAGCTTCCCTGGCGAATGGCAAACATGCCGGAGAGTGAGTGGTGGACGGTGGCCTCGCGGATGGGGTCTTTGAGGGTCTCTCCCAGCAGGGCCGGGAGGATGTTGTAGCTGTCCTCCGCAGAGTTCTCCGGAACCTTTTTACCGACGATGGCGGCGGCTGTTGCCATCAGGTCGGTCAGGCAGATGGTTTCTTCGCTGGTCGCTCCGGCCTTGATCTTTTCCGGCCACCTCGCCAGGAAGGGAACCCGGTGCCCCCCATCCCAGATGTCCGCCTTCTGGCCTCGGGTGTTGCCGTTGGCGGCATGCTGGAACTTTTTCACATCCCCTACCGGCCAGTGCGAGCCATTGTCGCTGGTCATGATGAGCAGGGTGTTCTTCGCCTGGCCGCTTTTTTCCAGGGCAGCGGCGACCTGTCCGACGACGTGATCTACCTGGACAACGAAGTCGCCGTAGTACCCGGCCTTGCTCTTGCCGCGAAACTCTTCTGGCGGCAGCCAGGGGGTGTGAGGTGCGGTGAGGGGAAAATAGAGGAAGAAAGGTTTCGACCCGGGTGCGGCGGCGCTGCGTTCAATGAAGGCGACGGCCTCATCGGTGAGGCGCTGAAGAACCTCCTCGTGCTTGAAGTCGTCGGACACCTGCCCGGCTCTCCAGAACCCCCCACCCTTCTGCCGGCGATGCTTGCTGCCGGCCACCTTGGTGCTCAGCGGCCTGACCGGCAGGTTGTTGCGCACGTAGAGATAGGGGGGAATGTCGAGCGAGGAGGGAATTCCGAAGAAGTAGTCAAAGCCGACATCGTTGGCTCCGGGGGTGAGAGGCTTCGAATAATCGGCCTTCTTGCCGGCGCCGAAGCCCAGGTGCCATTTTCCCACCGCTCCGGTGGCGTAGCCGGCCTGTTTCAGGAGCTTGCCCACCGTCAGCCTTGCCGGGTTGATCAGGAGTGTTCCTTCGCCCCAGAGAACTCCGCTCTTGAGGCGGGTGCGCCAGCAATAGCGGCCGGTCAGGACCCCGTAGCGGGTTGGGGTGCAGACCGAGGACGGCGAGTGGGCGTCATTGAAGCGAATTCCTTCTGCGGCAAGCTTGTCCATGTGCGGGGTCGGCACTTTTGACTTGCCGTTGTAGCAGCCGAGGTCTCCTGCGCCGAGGTCGTCGGCAAGGATGAAGACAATGTTCGGATGGGCGGCCTCTGCCGGCTGAATGGCGAGGGAGGTGAGGATTGCGAAGCAGAGCGAGAGGATCGGTTTCATGGCTGGGCCCTGTGTTTCTGTTGATTGGAAAACATGAGGATACTCGCTCAGCCCCTCCCTCATCCATCAATCCCGGAGGGAGTTCAGCCGCGAAGCTGCTGGAGATAGAGCTGCCGGATCTTCGCAAGGTCTTCGTCATAAACCCCGGCGGTAAAATCAGGGAAGGTCCATTCGAAGGGGCGGTATTTTCCACCACCGTAGCGGGCCACCAGGTCAGCGTAGACGCCCCGGCCGAGGTAGATCTTCTGGCCGGCGGGCTTGAGAGATGCGAGCACAAGCTTGCCGTGGTCGAGATATCCGGCATCAAGGTTGGCGCTCCTGTTGCCCGCCTCCCCGGCAAGCGCCTGCTCCAGCTCGACGCATTCCTGCTTGAAGTTCACCAGCTCGCCGGGAGAAACGGGCAGCTGGAAAGAGACGATAGAGCGGGCGAGCTTTTCACCCATCTCCTCCCGGTAGTAGTCGGTCAGGGTAAAGGGGTGGGCAGGGCCCTGGTGGTCGATGGTCCCGCGGCAGGCCCGCAGTCCTTCGAGGCTCTTCTCAAGAGCCCCGGGGCTTGAGCAGAGAGCGGCCACCACCAGCTTGACCGGTTCGGCCTGGAGGTTTTCAGCCATGGCGCTCTCCCCGCCGGGAAAAGGCGGCCAGCGCTTTTTCTACCAGGCCTTCTTCGAGCCCGAAGTTGCGGGCGATGTCTTCTGCCGTGGCGAGCTCGGAACGCTCCACCTCCCGGTGGGAACGGCGCTGAAAGCGGCTCCCCTGGAGATAAAGCTGGTCGCTGCCCGCGACCCGGGTCAGCAGGGGGTAGCGCATCATCTCCCAGCCGAAGGAGGCGTCCCAGGCGGCAAGGAATTCGTGGTCTCCGGCAGGCTCCGGCTTGAAGGTCAGCCGATGGTTCGAGGCTCCCTGCTGCCGGGTGTGGAGCTCGATTTTCGAGCCCTGTTCCCGGTGCCGCAGGAGGAGCTCATTGAAAGCGGTTGGCACGACCTGTTCGAGCTCTTCATTGCCCGGCAAGGCCAGGGGCTTGAGGATGAGATAGCCCGGGTCAAGCAGGTGGGGTTCCCCATCGAGCCATACCAGCAGTGCGCAGTGGGTGTTTTCCCCGTAGTGGCGGTCTGCGAGAATGGGCTCAGCGCGAAGGCCGAGGGCTCGCAGCACATGAAGAAGCGCGGCAGTCAGGGAGAAACAGGTTCCCCCGCTGCCGAGGCGAATGTGGTCGCGGATCACCTCCTCCGGCCCTCTCCTGGCTACCCCTCCCTCCCGGTCGTGTTT
>CAZTRG010000114.1:0-21281 GCA_964615885.1 uncultured Planctomycetia bacterium
TTGGGGAGTGGGGGTGGGGTGAGCCTATTCGACTGGGTCGTTTCACTCCGGGTCATTGGTGGTGGGTATCGGCTGGGGGTCGCCGTTCTCGTCTTCGAAGCGGATGCACATGTTGTAGCCGCCGCCGTTATCAAAGGTGTAAACCGAGACGAGATTCTTGCCGGGGTCGAGCTGTGCGGTTCCCTTGTCGGTGAAGCCGGGGTGTCCTCTGCAGGCCGCACTGGTAATCACCGGGCGGCCGTTGACACGAACCGAGCCGGAGTCATCCGAGCCGAAGCCGATACCGACACGGATCGGCTCATCGCTGTCGTTGATCGCGTAGAAGAAGGCCACGCACATGGTCTGGTTGACATCCGCGGCGAAGATGTCGGCGCGCTGCCAGTCATAGAAGCCGTCGGCGGAGGTGGCGCGAACGAGGATCGCCTCGCTGAAGGGGTCGCCCGGCAGGTCAAGGAAGTTGGCCTCAGCGTCAAAGCCGATCGGGCTGAATCCGTTCAGGAGCTCGATGCCCTCGAAATCCATTCCGAAGATAAGTCCTTCTTCAGGGATAATCGTTGCATCGTTCACCTCGTCGGAGTCGTCGAGCCAGATGCCATCTATCTGGGCTGCGGAAACAGTACAACCCTCCGCACCCATCATGGCGAAAGAGGGAGTGACGAGCACCTCGCTGACATGGCCGACGAGCCCACTGGAGAGCTGGGTGGTGCCACCGACAGGGAACTCCGTTTCACCGATGGTGACCGTGCCACCGAGGGTGTTCCGTGTCCAGGGGCCGGTGCGCGTCAGGGTGTAGCTGACATTGGCGGCGGTGATGCCTTCCCAGGACAGTCGCCCTTCTTCGCTTGCGGTGGGCTCCGGGGTGACATCGCTGGCGGTCCAGGCGCGGTCAAATCGCTCCTCGAGGTTGTATGCGCCGGCTGCGTTGATGGCCACGTTAACGTTGACGATCACCTCATCGGGAGCCATTCCATCCAGTGTTGCTGTTCGAGTGGCGGGCGCCTCCCAGATCTCGAGGGGATCGATGCCGACAACAATCTCGCCATCGCCGCTGCGAATGGCGCCGCAGCCTTCCTGGCTCTCGAAGCGGGCTCTCATTCCCCAGCCGCCGCCGCCATCCCAGACCTTGAACTGGATGAGGTTGCCACCGGGCTGGAGGGTTACGGGGAAGGTGTTCTGGGTGGTTCCGGCTCCGCCCCAGCCGCGACAGACGCCGATATGGAAGACCTCGACGCGGTTGACCTTGACCTGGATGGTGTCGTCGCTGGCGATCCCCATGGTGTAGTTGAGGGGGGCCTCGGTGACATTCTCAACGTAGACCCAGGCATAGCCCATGGCGTTGTCGGCGCCGGGATTGATGGATTCGAAGTCGAGCAGGTCGCCGTTGGGCATCACCATGACGATCGGAAGATTGCCATCGAGGTCCAGCATGGCATTGGCGTGGAAACCGCCGAAGAGCGCCGCCGGTACATCTCCTTCGCAGTCCTCCGCCTCGGTGACGGGAGGGAATAAAATGTCACCTTCCTCGGGGAGAATAGTGTTTTCGCTGTTGTCTCCATCGCAGAGGAAATCAGCGGAGTACAGGTCGTTCGGGTTACAGCCCGGTCCGGCATAGGCACCGGCTACCAGGTACTCGGTGAAGAACCCGTTCTGGTCCGTGTCTGCCCTGAGACAGGGCGAAAGGAGAACGGCAACCATCAAGACCGCGAGGGACTTGAGACGAAGAGAAAACATCCGATGAGAATGCATCGAGACCTCCCAACCTTAAGAAATATTGCGCAGACCGTTTTCTCCTCACCCTCAGCGAGAAGACCAGCGAATGCGCCTTGTACAAGTTTATGCGGCGGACAAAGCCCAGAAGGTCGTTGTCCGGCCGGACCCAGATAACACAATCAAACTCAACAATAGAGACCAGGGCAACTCAAACCCTGTCATTGCCAAGTCTTTACAGAAGTGGCAACTGCTTAGATTAGTTTATGGGTGAGCGTAATTCCAGATAGTTTATGTGCTCTGCGGTTTCTTCTGTAAGGAGGGGAGAATTCAGGGCGCAGGAGAAGGTTTTTCCTCGCCCCGGAGTGGGCCACCTTCTCTTCATCAGGCTTGATATAGGTTGACTTGAAGGGTTTGAGAGAAATAATCACGATCTTGACACAACTCTTTTGCGTGAAACGTTTTCCCGCTTTTTTCCAGAAGGGCCATCGCTGATCCGATGAACGCTGAACAGACTGCCGCTGAAGACGAACTGGACCTCATGAAGGAAGTGATCTCGCTTTGTAAGCAGCGGGGTTTCATTTTCCAGTCAAGTGAGATCTACGGGGGCCTCAAGAGTTGTTACGACTACGGCCCTCTCGGAGCCGAGCTCAAGCGCAACATCATGAACGAATGGTGGCGGGCGATGGTGCATGAGCGGGAGGATGTGGTCGGCCTCGATGCTTCGATCATCATGCACACCAATGTCTGGAAGGCCTCGGGGCACCTCGCCGGCTTTGCCGACCCCCTGGTTGATTGCCTCATCAGCAAGGAGAGGTTTCGTGCGGACAATGCCCCCCGCCCCGCTCCGGGTGATGCCCTGCCGATGACCTGCGGCGACAAGGGCCAGGCCAAGGCCTACCTGAAGGCTATCAAGGAGCGCTTTGATGTGGAGCTGGTGCGCAAGGGCAAGGTGCTGGAAGGGTTGAAGGTGATCGATGAAGAAACCTTCGGCTTCTTCGACGGAGATTCCGAGGAGCCGTCAGAGACCTTCGCCTACAGGGGCTATGTGAGCCCGGAGATCGGCAGCCCCTTCCTCAGCGATGAACGCCAGTTCAATCTCATGTTCCGAACGAGCCTCGGCCCGGTCGACCCGGTCCAGCAGCTGGCCCGGGCCATCGAGGGCAAGACGCTCTCCCAGGATGAGGCGCGGGCGATCATCGAGGACAAGATCGGAGAGAACGCGGTCTACCTGCGGCCGGAAACCGCCCAGGCGATGTTCGTACAGTTTGCCAACATCCAGCAGGCGCTCTCTCTCAAGGTGCCCTTCGGGATTGCCCAGATGGGCAAGTCCTTCCGCAACGAGATCACGGTAGAGCATTTTATCTTCAGGTCGTGTGAGTTCGAGCAGATGGAGATGGAGTACTTTGTCGAGCCCGGCAAGCAGAAGGAGGCACTTGATTTCTGGAAGGATGAGCGCATGCGCTGGTACCAGCGTTATGCCAACGATCCCTCTAAGTTCCGCCTGCGTCAGCACGAGCCTGATGAGCTGGCGCACTACGCCGATGACTGTTATGACATCGAGTATGAATACCCCTGGGGCTGGGGAGAGCTTGAGGGTGTCGCCAGCCGGACCGATTATGACCTCAAGAAGCACTCGGAGCACTCCGGCGTCAGGCTGACCTATTTTGATCCGGAGAAGGAAAACCCCGAGACCGGCAAGAAGGGTCTTCACTATACGCCCTATGTCGTGGAGCCGGCGGCGGGAGCGACGCGAACGACGCTCATGTACCTCCTCGATGCGTTCAGCTATGACAGCCCCCGCCCCGATGCGAAGGGAAAGGTCAAGACCCGGCGCGTTCTGAAGCTGCACCCACGCCTGGCCCCTTACAAGGTGGCGGTCCTGCCGCTGGTGAAGAGAGACGGGATGCCGGAGCTGGCCAGGGAAATCGTCCAGCAGTTCCTTTCTTCCGGAATCAACGCCAAGTATGACGAGCAGCACCAGATCGGCAAACGCTACGCGCGTCACGATGAGGTCGGTACGCCGTATTGCCTGACTGTTGACGGAGACTCGCTGGAAGATGGAACGGTCACCATTCGTGATCGCGACACCACCGAGCAGGAACGGATCAAGATCGAAGAGGCCCTCCAGGTTGTCGCAGAACGCCTGGCCGGTTCGTGACAGGAAAGGCGCCGATGGCCAAACCGCCCTCCGACTTCCGTGCAACGGTAGAGACCTACAGCGGTCCCCTTGACCTGTTGCTCTATCTCATCAGAAAAGAAGAGGTCGATGTTTTCGACATCCCGGTTTCGATGGTGATCGGCCAATACCACAAGCACCTGGAGTTTCTTCGCGAGATCGACCCCAATGTTTCAGGCGACTTCCTGGTGATGGCCGCCCGGCTGATGGAGATCAAGTCCAAGCTCCTGCTGCCCCGCGAGGTGCTCGATGATGAAGATGAGGAATACGAAGATCCGCGCCTGGAGCTGGTCAAGCAGCTGCTGGAGTACAAGAAATTCAAAGAGCGTGCCCTCCTGCTGGAAAAGAAGCTGGCCGCGCACAAAAAGCGCTACACCCGCCCCATCCGTGAGCTGGAGGATGATGGTGTCGAGGTCACCGAGCCCCTGCCCCCGGGCAATACCGATGTCTGGGACCTCTTGACCGCATTTCATCGCATCCAGCTGGCGATCGGGCAGAGGGTTCCTCATGAGGTGATGCTCGAGGAGCGCCCGGCCGAAGACTACATCTCCGAGGTGCGGGAGACGCTTCTTTCCCTGGAGAGTGGCCGCTGTGCTTTTGAAGAGCTGTTCCGCGGGGCCCGAACGCAGGTTGAGGCTATCGGCTACTTCCTTGCGATCCTCGAGCTGGCAAAGATGCACTTTCTCAAGCTGACCCAGGAAGAGCCCGGTGCCGAGATCGAGGTCGAGCGGCGCAGCGAAGAGGAGCTGCGGGAGATGGAGGCCGCCCGGGACGAGGATGGCCGGCCAGACCCTGCCGAAGAGCATCTTCTGCGGGGAGAGGGAGAGGAAGAGCTTGAGGAGGCTGAGCTTGAGGATGAGCATCCCGCTGGCGAAGAAAGCGGGGAAGAAGAATGAAGGTTGCCCTCCTGGCTTCGGGGCCCTTTGCGATTCCGGCCCTGGAGCTCCTAGATGCAGGCGGTGAGGCCTTTGAGCTCTGCCGTGTGGTCTGCCGCCCCGGCCGCCCGGCGGGACGGGGCCGGCGACTGCGGGAGAACCCGGTCCAGGCCCGTGCGCAGGAATTGGGAATCAGCTGCCTCAGCCCGCCGACGGTAAACACGGCGGATTTCTGTGATGAGCTGCGCTCCTCGGGCCTCGATGTCATGATCGTTTCCGATTACGGGGAGATTCTCCGAGAGGAGATTCTTTCTCTGCCCCCGCTGGGGGCCTTCAATATTCATGCCTCGGTCCTGCCGTCCTACCGCGGCGCCGCTCCGGTGGTTCATGCGATTCTCAAGGGCGAGAAAGAGACCGGCGTGACCCTGTTCAGAATAGAGCGTGGCCTTGACAGCGGCCCGGTGGTGGCCTGTGCCGGGGCAGAAATCGGGGCAGGGGAAACCGCCGGCGAGCTGGAAGAACGGCTTGCCGTGCTCGGGGCGGGCTTGCTGGCGGAACAACTGCCCCTCATAGCTGCGGGAGAGGCTGCTGGGGAGCCGCAGGATGAGTCCCGTGTCTCGCTCGCCCCCAAGGTCAGTAAGGCGGATGGATTGATCGAGTGGAACAACCCGGCTTCTGCCGTACACGACCAGGTTCGGGCCATGAACCCCTGGCCCCTGGCCCATAGCTTTCTGTCGCCTGCCCGGGGCAAGCCCGCCAGGGTGAGCATTTTGCGCTCAGCTCCGGCGGAGGAGGATGATGGCGCCGAGAGCCGCCCCCCGGGGACCGTCTGCCGGGTAGAGGGTGATGGCTTCTCTGTTTCGTGCTCCTCGGGCGCTCTTCGAGTTCTTGAGCTTCAGCGAGATGGAAAGTCCGCGATGGATGCGGCAGCATATCTTCGAGGCAGCCCGCTGGAGCCGGGCGACCTTTTCAATTCTTCTCCACCGGAGACACGATGACTGAAGAAGCCACCCGGGAAAACGCCCCGAAAGAGTTTGCTGCCGTTCGCAAAGCCGCACTGGAGCTCTTGTGTGCAACAGAGCCGGGCAATCGTTTTATCGATGAGCTTCTCTCTGAGCGCATCGGGGAATTTGACCAGCGCGACAGGCGCCTCTTACAGGAGATCTCTTATGGCGCGCTGCGCCATCAGAACACCCTCGACCGCATCCTGAAGGCCTACCTGAAATTGTCGATGGGCCGGCAGGCCTTGCCCGTGCGCTGGGGGCTCCGGCTGGGGGCCTACCAGCTGGTGTACCTGAGCCGGGTGCCGGCCCATGCCGCGGTGAACCAGACCCTGGAAGGCATGAAGTCCCTGGAGGGCGCCGGTAAAAAAGAGGTCGGCTTTGTTAATGCGGTATTGCATCGGCTTGCCCGGGACATTACCCGCAAGACCAGCGATCTCCCCGCTGAGGCGGACGACCCGAATGTCCTGCCCTCCCGCGATGGGTTCTGCCATTTCAACCGGCCGGTTCTGCCGCTTGCGCGCATGGACCTGGTCGACCATCTCAGCGTCAAGTACTCCTATCCGCGGTGGATGGTAGAGGCCTGGCTTGCCCGTTTCGGGCCCGGGGAGACGGCCGACCTCTTGCAGGCCGGCAATTGCCCGCCGCGGATGTGTGCGCGGATAACATCCCGGGCGCCCTCCCTGGCCGATGCGATTGCGGAGCTCGAGTCTGAGGGCTTTAAGGTAGAGGCCGGCCCGAATGAAGGGTCGGTTCTCTTCGCCGGTGGCGGCCCCGGGCCTTCCCGGGCGCTGGAAAAGGGCTGGATACAGTTCCAGGACCTTACCTCCATGCAGATCGGGGCGGTTCTCGCCCCTCCACCCAATGCGAGGGTGCTTGACCTTTGTTCTGCCCCGGGCGGGAAAGCTGCACAGCTGCTCGATGGCCTCGGCGAGGAAGGCACGCTCCTTGCAACCGATCGCAGCGAGGCCCGGCTTGCCCTTGTAGAAGAGAACCTGTCACGAGGCGATGGGAGCTGGAAAACGAAGACCGTTCCCGAGGACCCGGCCGGGATCGAGCTCGGGGAGAGCTTTACCCACGTGCTCGTTGATGCGCCCTGTTCGAACACCGGGGTGCTGGGCCGGCGCCCGGAGGCCCGCTGGAGGGTCCGGCGTAAAGATCTTGAGTCCCTCGCTGTCCTGCAGGATGGGCTGCTCGATGCGGCGATGAGACATCTTCAGCCCGGCGGGCGCCTGGTTTACTCAACCTGTTCGATTGAGCCCCAGGAGAATGAGGAGCGGATTGCCGCGCTTCTGCGCCGCTGCCCGGGCCTGGTCGAGATCGAGACCCGGCTCTTCCTGCCGCATCGCGGCGAGGGAGACGGAGGATATTACAGCCTGCTGTGCAACCCGGCTAAAAAAGAGAGCTGAATCGGCTCTCAGTCCGGGCGGTTTTTCTTCAGCTCGCGCAGGGTCTCCGCTTCGGGAAGGGAGCGGTAGTGGTCATCGAGAGGATAGCAGCCGCTGGGAAGCCCCTTGCGGGGGGCCGTGGTGCAATCGCTGAAGGTGCGGCAGATCAGCTTGCGGGCAAGGCTTCCCTTCTCGAGGGTGTCGGCCGGCAGGTCAGGATAGCTCAGCGCCATTCGCCCGATACCGACGAAGTCCATCCACCCATCACGCACAAGCCCCTGGGCGACCTGCGGCAGGTAATCCTGCAGGTAGGACAGGGCGGAGCCGGTAATCACCAGCCCGGGAAATTCGCGTTTGAGCGCGCGGGTTGCCTGCAGGTGGCGGATCACGCTTTCGAGCGGGTCTTCCGGAGGCAGATAGCCATCCGATGGAGGATAAAGTGCCGGCCTCTGGAGGTGAGGGTTGTAGTAGGGGCTGCCGGCTGAGAGGTTAACCAGCTCGATTCCGAGCTCCTGGAGCAGCTCGAGAAACTTTCTTCCCTCGGCGAGATCAGCCTCTTCAGGGTTGGCCATGTCGACACCGAAACCCCAGCGATAGGGGCCGTCTTCCGGGAGCTCCTCCGGAACTCCCCCACTGCCGTCGGCCCCGGGGCGAAAGGGGATGGTGTCGAATATGCTGACACGAACCGCGATGGGGAGCCCGGGCGCATCCCTGCGAATGCCGGCCACGATGTCCCGTAAAAGGCGGGTGCGGTTTTCAAAGGAGCCGCCATAGGGGCCGGATCTCGTATGGGCGCCGAGGAATTCATGCAGCAGGTAACCGTGGCAGTGTTTGATGTCGACGAAATCAAAGCCCAGCTCGCCGGCACGGGTGGCCGCGGTGACAAAGCTCTCTGTCAGGGCGGCAAGCTCGCCATCGCTCAGCACGGCCGCCTCATCTCTTATTCCCACCCGGCTGTCGAGAATCGGATGCCGGAAGGCGGCCCTCGGCCGGTTGCGGCCGTCTTTCGCCGGCCGCGCATAGCGTCCGGAGTGGGTCAACTGCAGGCCGATGACGGGCTCTCCCGGGCTGCCGAAGCGGTCACGGTGTGCCTCCAGCAGCGCCTGGCGGAGAGACTCCAGGCCACCCAGCGTGTTGTCGGCAATGACAAGCTGGTTGGGGTTGGCGCGCCCATCGCCCTCTACGGCAACGGCTTCGCCACCCCAGATCAATTGTGCGCCGCTGAGCCCGAAGCGCCTCCAGCGCTGCAGGGTCAGCTCGCCTGGGGAGCCGTCTTCCTGTCCATCCCAGCCTTCCATGGGCTGGATGGCCCAGCGGTTGGAGGCCAGCTTGCCGCAGATCTGGATCTCGCCGGCCAGGGGAGAGCCGGGTGCCGGAAGGATTTCATCATCGACCGGTATCTCATCGCAGAGGCGGTGGAGATGCTCGCGGAAGGCGGCGACATCCCGGTGGGAGCCGATGCGCGGATAGCGGGAGTACCCGGGGGTTGAATTTTCAGGCATGCTGGGTCGGAGTCTTGCGGCCGGAGTCGTTTTCTGGCCCGGGAGTCCCGGGCGCAACAGGAATTTACTTGCCGTTGTCGTGCTGGGAGCCACCATTGGATCGCCTGGAGGCCGCTCCGGTCTCCATCAAAAAGAAAAAACTCAAGCTGTCACTATTATTCCGGAGGTTGAAATGGGATTCAGCATCGATGGCAAGGTCGCCCTGGTGACCGGTGGCGGGCGCGACATTGGCCGCGCATGCTGCCTGGAGCTGGCCGCCAACGGCGCGGATGTCGTGGTTAACTATCACTCAAGTGCCGAACCAGCCGCTCAAACGGTTGAGGACATCAAGGCGCTGGGGCGCCGGGCGATTGCGGTGCAGGCCGATGTCAGGAGCCCCACCGACATCGCCGCCTTGAAAGATGCGGCGCTGGAATTTGGATCAGGCCGCGCTGATATCCTGGTCAATAATGCCGGGGGAATTATTCGCCGGGCCTTGCTGGGGGACCTTGACCCGGAGCTGATCGCGCAGACTCTTCAGCTTAATTTCACCAGCGTGGCGCTCTTGTGCCAGGCCCTGGTCCCGGTGATGGTCGAGCAGGGCGGCGGAAAGGTCATCAACATCTCTTCGATCGCTGCCCACAACGGCGGAGCCCCGACGACGCCTCATTACGGCCCGGCCAAGGCGGCGGTCTCTAACCTGGCCCGGACCCTGACGAAGGAGTTCGGTGCTGACAATGTCCAGGTTAACAGCGTGGCCCCGGGGATTATTGACAATCGCTTTCACCAGGACCATACGCCGGCTGATATGTTTGAGAAGCTGGTTGCGGGGGTGCCCCTGGGCCGGGCCGGGACGAATGAAGATGTTGCCGGCGCGGTGGCCTTCCTCGCTTCGCCGAACGCCGACTACATCAGCGGCGAGGTGATTCATGTAAATGGCGGACTGTATTTCGGGCAGTAATGCCCGCAGGAGCTTCATTTGGAATTCGACCCGCAGACGATTCTCTTTCACGGACACGGCCTGGTTGCAGTAGACAAGCCTCCCGGGGTGCCGGTTCACCGGGGGACCGGCCATGACACGGGACTGACCGACCTGCTCGGTGAGTGGGTCAGCCTGAACCCGGGAATTCTCGATGTGCGCCCCGGCAGCAAGGTTCACCCCGTGCATCGCCTGGATCTTGAGGCCTCCGGGGTGCTCCTGATGGCCGTTAAGACATCGTCGGCGCGCAATGCGAAGAAGGCTTTTGAGGCGCGTACCGTCAGCAAGGGCTACCTTGCCCTGGTTGCCGGGCCAATGCCCGGTGAGGGCGAGCTCAAGGGGAAGATCCGCTCGAAGCTTCGCGGCACCTACCGCCACCTTCCGGCCAGTCTTCGTTTCCGCCGCCTGCGGGGAGATGAACGGATGAGCCTCGTTGAGGTCATGCCCGAGGGCGGGCGAACCCACCAGATTCGCGCACTCATGGCCCGCTCTGGAAGACCCCTGGCCGGTGATCTGCGCTATGGCAAGCCAAAGCCTGCCCGGCAATTCCGTGAGCGCTTCGGGCTGCAGCATTTTCTGCTACATTCCTGGCGGCTGGGCCTGCCCGGCGATGTCTTTGGCCGCCCATTGCAGGTAGAGGCGCCTCTGCCCGATGGGTTCGTCACCCTGATCGAACAGAAGGGCTGGGCCCCCCTGGAGCAGGACCAGGCCGGAGAGTGGGTCGCGGCTGATTAAGCTGCAGGAAGGTTGAAGCCTTCGTGTTCCTTCGGGATCTCGACCCGCGCTGGGGTTTCGTCATCCTCCTGGAGAACGCTTTTCAGTACCAGCAGGAAGAACACCAGGCAGATCACAAGCCAGGCAACTCCAACCACCTGGGGCTCTGCTCCGGTCAGCTGTGAAAAAGCAACTGCATCGTTCAGCCCTGCAGCGGCGCCCTGGCTGGCCAGGATGTCCCAGTAGATATCGAAGATGGAATAGAGGCAGGTGAAGGTCCCGATGGCGCGCAGCAGAAGGGCGCCTACGGTAGATGGGGCCAGGAAGCCACACAACACAAAGGCCACCGCCAGGCCCGAGGCAAAAGTCCTCGAGTAGGAATCCCGAATAACGGTCGCGATTGCGGCGACCAGGATCAAGGTCAGCAGGCCAAACACCAACGGCACGAACTGCCGGGCCCTGGAAAGATACAGGATCATGCCTCCGACAAACATGCTTCCGAGATAACCCGCGGTGACGATCATGGTCTCGCTGCCGCCCTCGGTTTCACAGGCACCGCCTTCATCTGCGGTGATCAGTATAGAGATGATCTTGCCACCGGAGAAAAGAGCCATCATGCCATGGCTGATCTCGTGAAAGAGAACGACCATCAGCTTGATGGGCTGCACCACCGGGGATGACCAGAGGTAAAAGACCAGGCAGGTCAGGCCCAGCTGGAGCACCAGGTGGTTCAATGAGAACAGGCCACCTGTACGGGTGTGCGGCCCAGGGGCCGGACCCATATTCGGGTTTGTAGTCGGTTCGTAGTACATCTTCAGTCCATCGCTTCGTTTCAGACCCTTTTAGGGGCGAAGAAATATACAACGAAGCGGGCTGGGTGGCGGGAGTGCGGGTGGAGCGACCCGAAAGGTTTGCCGAACAAGGACTTATGGTTGCCCGATAAGTTTTGCGGGGCTGGTTTACGGGCCCGAGCCGGATTTTACCGCTACTTGGGGAGGGCTCTTCAATATTGGCTTGAATCAATATCGCCGGACAAAGACAATCCAGAAGCCTGAAAGGGGCCCGGAGAGTTCAGCGGTCCGCGCCCCGGTGGTTTTACTGACCCTTGGAATAAACGGGAGGATCTCTTGAGCGCAGCGGCAAAATATCTAGTGATGATTACGGGGTTGCTTGCGCTGCTTGCGCAGGGCCCTGCTTGCGGCGAGGACAAGCCTGCAGACCTTGTCTTGAAGAAAATCGAGGGGGCAACGCCCCGCAACATCATCTTTGTCCTGGCCGATGACCACCGCTACGATGCGATCGGGTTCCTGGGTCACCCCTTTCTGAAGACTCCCCAGCTTGATTCGCTGGCCACCGGCGGCGCTTATTTCCCCAACGCTTTCGTGACCACCTCGCTCTGCTCGCCAAGCCGGGCTTCGATTCTGACCGGGCTGTTCATGCACCACCACAACGTGGTCGACAACAATGACATGGCGCCGCCGGGAACGATCTTTTTCCCCCAGTTTCTTCAGAAGGCCGGCTATGAGACGGCCTTTGTGGGGAAGTGGCACATGGGAGGGGCGAGCGATGACCCCCGTCCCGGCTTTGACCACTGGGTGAGCTTCCGGGGCCAGGGACGCTACTACCCCGGACAGGGCAGAAGGGCGATGCTGAACATCAATGGAAAGAGAACCCCGCAGAAAGGGTATATCACTGATGAGCTGACGGATTATGCCATCGAGTGGCTGGACGGGCGGGCCCTGCAGAAGCCGTTCTTTCTGTTCGTCTCCCACAAGGCAGTACATGCCCGGTTTGAGCCGGCCAAGCGACATGCCAACCAGTACGCGAATGTCAAGATACCAGACCCCCCTACGCAGGCCGATACTCCTGAGAATTACCAGGGCAAGCCGATGTGGGTTAAGAACCAGCGCAACAGCTGGCACGGCGTCGACTTTCCCTACCACAGTGACCTCAATGTCAAAGAGTACTACCGCAATTACTGCCGTACACTCTCGGCGGTTGATGACAGTGTCGGCAGGCTGATGGGCTGGCTCCGCAAAAAAGAGATCGACAAGAAAACACTGGTGCTCTACATGGGCGACAACGGTTTTCTTTTTGGCGAACACGGGCTGATCGACAAGCGGAATGCCTACGAGGAATCGATGAGGATTCCGATGCTTGCCCATTGCCCTGAGCTTTTCCCTGGCGGAACAGTGGTAAAAGGCGTGGTGGCCAATATCGACATCGCGGCGACCTTCCTGGCCGCCGCCGGGCTGCAGGCGCCGGAGTACATGGATGGAGCCAGCTTCCTTGACCTGGCTTCCGGCAAACAGGCGCTCTCAGAGTGGCGCGAATACCTGTTGTATGAGTATTACTGGGAATGGAACTTTCCCCACACGCCGACGGTCTTCGCCCTGCGGGGGAACCGCTACAAGCTCATTGTTTATCACGGTATCTGGGATACCGATGAACTTTATGATCTCAGCACAGACCCCCTTGAGCAGAAGAACCTGGTAAACAGCAAAGAGCATGCACCGATTGTGAGGAAGATGCGCCAGGAGCTGTACCAGCGGCTGCAGAAAAGCGGCGCGACAAGGGTTCCCTTTGGCTTTAAGCGGGGAACCGGCGCGAACCTGCGCCGCGAGTCAGGCTCAAAGGCCGCCCCCTTTCCCCCTGGTGTACTGAGGAAGAAAGACGGCCGGAACTGACCGCGGGGAGTCTCCCGGATTAAGGACCATTCAGTCCGCTGCCTTGTCGTCCTTGAGGTCGCAGCCTGAAGCGGAGGTCTGCAGGTCATGCTTTGCACAGGGGCAGGTATAGGCCGTCTCCAGCTTGAGCATGCTGCAAAGCAGCATCATGGGGAGGCCTACAATGTTGAGGTAGCAACCCCGGATGGAGGCTACCAGCTCGCGGCCTGCAGTCTGGATGCCGTAGGCTCCGGCTTTGTCCATTGGGTCTCCGGTTTGGACGTAGGAGTCGATGTCGTCCTCCTTCAACTTTTTGAAGGTCACGTGGCTGACCTCTGCCTCAACCCGGGTCGGGGAGCCGGCATGGGCGATGGCCACAGCGCTGATCACCCGGTGGGAGGTGCCTGAGAGCACGCCAAGCATTTGCCGGGCCTCTGCTTCACTGGCCGGCTTGCCCAGGATGCGCTCCTGTGCGCCACTGACAATGGACACAACGGTGTCGCAGCCGACAACAAAGGCATCTTCCGTGGCATCCCCGTTCTCCAGCACCCATTCCGCCTTCAGCCGGGCCAGCTTGCGGCTGACGGTGTAGGCCGAGCCGCTTACGGAGGACTCATCGACTCCCTCAGGTACCTGTATCCGGTAAGGTACGCCCAGCTGGTCAAGCAGCTCCTGCCGGCGTGGAGAACTGGAGGCGAGAATAAGGTTCATTGCAGAAGGCGTCTTCCTTTGGCGCTCTCGACGCGCGATTTTCGCAGCAGATTATGCCAGACATCTGGAGCTGAACAGGGATTAAATCAGGCGAGGGATTGAGCGGTCTCAGGTGAGGACGGCGTTGGCGGCTTCGGTCCAGGATGTCTGGCGCTGTGGAAAGCAGTGCTCCGGCTGGTTACACAGGAGCTCGTGGACCCCTTGCCGTGCGTCCGCAGTCTTGAGCTGTTTGTGCGCAGCGGCCAGCTCTTCCAGCCGCTGCTCGCCGATGGAGCGGCTCTGCGGAGAGAAGGATTCAGGGGCGTGGGCCTTGGCCAGCAATTTATAGGCGCTCGCGACCTCTTCATCGCTGGCGCTGGGGTGGACTCCGAGAAGGGCATAGTAATTGGGGTGTGTTTCTTTGTCGGAGCCCAAAAGCGACAGGGGCAGGGGGTTGAGGAGATAGCTCCTGTAGCTGTAGAGAGTGACCACCGGAGTCAGGAGCCTTTTGAAAGAAGTGACTGCGCGCAGGAAGAAGGTCCTGACCGAGGAGCGCTTGGCATCGAGCAGCAGGTTGACCAGGTCAGCACAGTAGCATTCGGCCACCAGCTCCTTCAGCTGGTTCAGCGGGCCCTCCACCAGCAATTGGTCCAGCTCCGATGGACTCTTTGCCGTGAGGTCCTCGATGAGGCGTGCAGATTGGTCTTTCTCGAGTAGCTTTCGGGCCATTGGAAACCCCATGAAAGATAGATGGCTCCAGTTCGCATTCTATTATCATCGCAGATGACAGAGAGTACAGGAGATGCAGCGCGGAAAGATTTTTTGCTTCTGCCGGAAGCCGTTGCTGTTGAAGCACTTTCGTATACAGGGATTCAAGCTGTGAAGGTTCTGTCGGGCGGCTGTAGAGGCCGGCTCTATGGGCTAAACACGGCCCTCAAGCCCCTGGTGCCGGCAGCAATTACGCTCCCCGGCCAGGGGCTTTTATCCTTAGGAGCCTTGGCTGGCAGGCGTATCATGGGAACTCGGGTACCGGGCCCTGTCTGTGCAGGGCCAGAGCTGGGAGGCTTGCCATGTTGAAAACTAGCCGGGTGGCGTATTTGTGGGTTCTGCTGGCGTTTTTCTGCCCAGACCTGCAGGCCATCGACTTCATTCGCGGTGATTCCAATGGAGATGGCGAGGTCAATATTTCCGATGCCCAGCATTGCCTGCAGTGGCTCTTCCTGGCGGGCAGTGAACCGGAATGCCTGGCGGCAGCCGACACCAACGATGACGAGGGTATCGATATTACCGACCCGATTCGGACCCTTGAGTTTCTTTTCCTTGCCGGCGAAGAGCCGCCGCCGCCCTTTTTGCAGCCGGGTTCGGACCCGACCCCCGGTCTCGGTTGTGGTCCGGCGGCGACCCTGGAGTTTTCCTGCAGGGTGCGGGGGCCGCTTGTAGAGCTGGCCTGGGAGTTTGAAGGCGAAGCCGACAGCTTCGAGCTTCGCCGGAACGGGGAGCCGGTTGCAGAGCTGGCGGCCGGAGTCCGGCAACACACCGATGGGCCGGGCATTGCAGGCAACTATGATTACGAGCTGATTGCACAAATGGAAGGCGACCTGGTGGCACAGGCGTCCTGCGCGGCGTCCGGGGTTGAAGACAATGCTCCCCCGACCCTCGAGGTTCTCTCCCCGCAACAGGGGGCGATCATCTCGGGGCGCAGCTTCAACCTGCGGCTGGGCCTGGACGACGACACCGGCATAGGCCGCCTGCTGATCGATGGAGAAGAGGTCGAGCTGCCGCTCCCGCTGGCCCTGCCGGCGACGCTGCGGGTAAACCTCCCGGGCGGAAGGCCCGGGCCGCGGCTGGTGCGGATCGAGGCAGTCGACGATGCCGGACGAACTGCATTTGCTGAGCTGGCACTCGGGATTGGCCCGCTCCTTGAGCGCGGCGAAAAAGGCCGGGCACTTACCATCGACATATCCGGAGATAGTGGATATGACGAACTCGAGGTGATCGTTGAGCCATTTCTCGACGGGGTTCCTGAGCTCTTAAACGAGTCCGTGCGCGGGCAGCGGCTGTTCAACAGCAGTATTCTCGGGGTGCCGGTAGAGGTCGATGGCGACCGCGTTGAGATCGACGGCCCGATCACCTTCGACATCTTCCCCTCCGATCTTGCCGGTGGGCGTATCGGCCTGCGGGTTCGTCTTGACCGGCTGCGTTTTTACGGAGATGGAGAAAGCGATTTCGGCTTTCTCGGCACCGACGAGTGGGACGCGATCTGGACCGGTAATGACATCGACATCACAGGCACGATGGCCTTTATGCCGGTTGATAACGGTGCGCGGCTTGATGTGGTTTCCGATGGGTTTACGGTCGAGATCGGCAGCTCTAATTTTTCTGTCAGTGGCTTTCTGGACCCGATCGGGATTTTTGATGCCCTGGTTAACGCCCTCAGCGGGCTCTTCGCCGGGGAGGTGGAAGATGCGGTGCGGGATGCAGTCCAGGAGGCGGCAGATGGAGAGATTGTGCCGATTCTTGCCGAGGCCTTCAGCAACCTGAACCTCGACCTTGCTATTGATCCGGTTTCGCTCGAAACCCGCCTCAGCGATGCGGTTGAAGGAGCCGGCGGCCTGTCGCTTCTTTTCGATGGCGGCTGGACCAGCTCCGCTCCGCCCTCGCCGGCGTATCCGCCCTACCCGGGATCCATACTGGGCCAGGCGCCATTTCCCGGCTTCCCGCTGGACTCTTCGGCTCCGCATCCGATTGATGCGACGATTTCTCTGTCAACCGATACGCTCAACCAGGCCCTGGCGGAGATAGCCGCGGCAGGAGATCTCGGCATGACTCTCTCACTGGAGGAGATCGAGAGCCCCCTCCCCCTCAATGTAAACACCCTGGCTGTGAGCCTGGAGCCGCGTTTTGTCAGCCTGCCCGGGGTCGATCTCGATGACCCGCTCGCGATCCAGGTAGGAATACGGCATCCGCCCAGGCTTCTTCCCGGCGAGGGGGCCCTGGATGCTTCCATCCTGGGAGTGGGAGACGAGTGGCGCTGGAGGGCGGGTGATAGTCAGCCGCCGGCGAGCTGGCACGAGAGGACCTTTGATGACAGCGACTGGGAGCAAGGGGCGGGAGGCTTCGGGTATTCCTCCAACCCCGAAGAGCTCCGCGAGGTGAGGACAGAGCCTGGCGGGCTCGCTTCCGGTGACTACACATCGCTATACCTGCGGGCATCCTTTGACCTTGGAGATGTCGAGGCGCTCGAGGGCCTGTCTTTGCAGCTGCTCTACGATGATTCCTTTGTTGCCTATCTCAACGGTGTTGAGGTTGCCCGGGAAAACATTGGCACGGAGGGTACCCCCCCCGCCTTTGATGCTCTCGCCGACAGCACCGGCGAGCCTGCCAGTGTGGAGATTGACCTGCTGCAGTGGAGAGGTCTTTTGCGCCCCACCGGCAACGTGCTTGCCATCCAGGGGCACAACGCAGCAACGACCAGCTCAGATTTCGTTCTGGTTCCAAGGGTCCTGCGCCCCCTGCCCGGCCCGGAAGGGATCATTAGCGGCCTGCCGGCACAATTGCTGGTTGAGGACCTCGAGATCCGCTTCCTTGCCGATGCCGATGCGGATGGCAGTGGCGAGGAAGATGCTGATGGGGTGGCAGACGAGGTTGAGCTGCTCTCCTACAGCCTGTCTCTCAGTCTTCAGACCACGCTTGCGCTGGTGCGCTCCCCCGAGGGTGTGCCGACACTGGTTTTCAATGTCGACACCGAAGATCTGAACCAGGATGGTTTTCCGGATGCCATTGTCGGGGGGATGAGCGGCCTTGATATCCGGGTGGCAGGGGAGGCCTTTGACATTTCTGACAGCAACCTCCTGGAGTTTGCACAGCTCGTCATCGGCCTCTTTGGCCCATCCCTTGGCGGGATCGTTGAAGCACTTGACCTGCCCTCGGTTCCCCTTCCCGAGCTGGCCTTTGACCTCGATGCCAATGGCGAGGCCGATGTGCGCCTGGAAATCCTCGCGGCCACTTTTGCGCCGGTTGATACGACCTCCGATGGGGAGGCCGACTGGATCTGTATTCTTACAGACCTGGGTGCGGTTTCAGAGTGAGCCTCCGGGCTAGAGGCGCCGGCGCCTTGCGGGCTCCCCGCGGCTTGAAAGCAGTGCGGTTGCACGATCCAGGAGCGGGTCCCGCCCGGCAAGGAACGGCAGCGGGAACTCAACGAAGATGTCAGGGTCCACCCCGCGTCCTTCCAGGTCCTCTCCGCCGGTCAGCTTCTCGATCTGTATGCGAGCGTTAACAGGGATCATCGCACGGGCCCCGTCCTGGAGCTGAACATAACCGGCGGGGCGTACGGCGCCGGCCGTGGTGTCGCCAATCAACGAGATTCCTCTTTTGCCCTTCAGCATATAGGCCAGCACCTCCTTGGCGCTCCGGGTGAGGTCATCGATAAGAAGCGCGGCAGGCCGCCCATCCGCTTCGACCTTTTGCGCGATGGCCTTGAGCACCTGGACCTGCCCCCCCCGTCCCCGCAGATCGATGACCAGGGCCGTGGCGGAACCCAGCTCTTTGCGAAGGGCCTTGTCAAATACCGTGACGGTTTCACGGGAAAGCAGGTTCCAGAGATGGATATAGCCGAGCCTGGGAGATTCGGGCCCGAGCATTCGAATGCTCCTGGTGGTGGAGTCGATGGCCGTGGAGCCCCGGTCGGCCTTGACTTGATAGCTTCGGACTTCCCCACCCCGGGCCCGCCGAATCTCGATCTGCACCACCTCTGCGGTGTCGACCTGGATGGTGTACATGGCGTGGCGAGCTTCGTAGCCGGCCAGCGTCCGGCGCGGAGAATTCGAGAACGGTATGGAGTTGACGGCCTGCACCTCGTCGCCGATTTTTAATCCGGCCTCACGGGCGGCACTGCCATACATGAGCTCACGGATAAAGAAGCGCTCTGTGGCCCCGTCGGAAATTTTCTGGACCGTCAATCCGAGGTGAAACACAGCCTTTCCATCGGCCCCCTTGCCGAGCATGCTGGCGTAGCTCCAGGGCGGGATGACCGCGGTATGGGATACGTCGAAGCGGTCTATGATTTCGTTGAGGGCTTCGTAGGCAGACTGTGTCGAGGAGCTCTTGCGCACGGCAGAGATGAGCTCAGCTTCAAGCCCGGCCAGGAGCTCGCGTTTGTTTTCAAGATCCCGGAAGAGAAGGTGGTTCGTGAAGCGCCGGGCAAGAGTTCGGGCATCTCTCACCATGGCGGGGTCGGGGGTGATCTTGAGCCGGAGTTTGCGGCTGCCGCGCAGAACGGTCAGCTCGTAGGAGCCTTTTCCCGGCAAGCCCCCGAGAGCCTCCGAGAGCTGGCGCACACTCCAGCGCGGCAACTCCTCAAAATCACCAAAATGAAGCAGCAAGTCCCCGGTGCGTACGCCGGCTTCATCTGCAGAAGAGAGCGCCTTGACACCCTTTACCAGTAAACCCCTGGAGGTCTTCTCCAGCTCTACCCCGAGGTAGGCCCCTTTAAGCGGCGGGTCAAAGCGGCTCTCATCGGCGTAGAGCCCTGAGACTGCGAGTGCCAGTATAAGAAAGAGGGCTTTCATGGTGACGATCTTGCCGCCTGCTGCCCGGAGGATCAAGAACTGCAATCTTGAGAAGGGCCTGCCGACACTTTAGACGCCTGACTGGGCAAGGGCCTTGCTGATTCCTGCCGGGAAGAAACCGACCTCGAAGGCAAGGTCCAGGACGGTATATCGATCCCGGATGTCGCGCGCTCTCGAAAGGGCGTCGATAGCCTCATCTTTCTCAAGATCCAGCTGAGCAAGGGTAGACGGTGCCTGTGCTGCTTGCAGGATTGCCCGTATTTCCTGGGGAGAGGGGATGCCGAAAGAGGCCAGCTCGGCACGGATCTGCGGCCAGTCTTTCTGCAGCACAGCGCTTCTCTGGGCAAAGCCGGAAAATTTCTTCTCGGCCTGTGGCAGGACGGTATCTGCAAGCTCGCCATGGGCGAGCCGTATTCTCTCGGAGGTCCTGGTCCAGTCTGGAGGGTCAGGGAACCGGGGGGTTTCGAAATCAATGAGCAGCTGGTAGATCGCGGTACAAATGCAGGTGGCGACACCTACCTGTGCTCCATGCAGGCGCAGAGGCCTTCCGCAAACCAGGGCTTCCATATCCCAGAGATGGCTGAGCAGGTGCTCACCCCCGCTTGCCGGGCTGCTGCTTCCCGCGGCAACCATCGACGCCCCGCTCAGGACAAGTGCCCGGGCAAGGGCCTCATGTGCCAGTGGGTCGCCCAGCGGCAGGCCGGTTGCGTGCTTCGCAGCCTGCCGAACGGCGTCGTCAACGATCCGTCCGGGCAATTCATCGAAGCCCCTTTTTTCGATGCGATCCCCAAGCCACCAGTCGGCGGTGCTCACGGGCTTACTTAAAAGGTCTCCCAGCCCTGCTTGTGCAAGCTCTGGCGGGGCCTTTGCAAGGACATTGGAGTCCATGATCAGTGCGCGCGGTGGCCGCGCCGGGACGGTGATTTTCAGGCCGTCGGCAAGAATGGCGGCGATGCCACTGGTATAGCCGTTCATGCTGGCGGCGGTTGCAAAGGCGATATAGGGCACCCCGCTGAGAGTGGCCGACATTTTGGCGATGTCGTTCACGGTGCCGGAGCCCACGGCAACGATTCCGGAGAAGCCCTCTCCTTCAACCAGGCCGCACACCCGGCCGACCTGTTCGCTGTCGGCGTGGGCCTGGCCGGGCAGCAGATGCCGGTCTTCTTCTCCAGTGGGCCGACCCGTTTTGTGTTCGAGGTCGGCCGCCTTGAGGGCAGCCCAGGTGTTGGGGTCTGCAAGCCAGAGGGGCCGTGGGCCGGCATGTTCGGCAACCAGGCGCGGCATTTCGCCGCAGAGGTCTTTACCGATGAGGACCTCTTGACTCAGGTCAAGGTCTCCCGGCAGGGTCTCGCTGCACAATTCCGTGAGCTTCATGTTTTCAGCTTAACTCCCCCTTCGCAGACCTGCCATAGCCGAGTGTCTTTTCATTAGTAGGTGAGGAGCAGGATGTTGGTTGTCGAGGGCTGCTTTCAGGGCCAGAAAGCGGCGATTGCCGTGATGAGCCAGATCAAAGCTCCGGCAACGAACTTGATTCCCATGCCGGCGAGGCGTCCCCAGGCAGCACCCTTGCCAGAGTGCAGGGATTCTTTCAGGGGGCGTCCACCGAGTCTTGCGCCCACCAGGGCTCCGAGGAAAGCGCCGGCACAGGCGCCAATGATTGAGCCGATAACTGGAACAATAAAGGTTCCAAGTATTCCACCGGCAAAACTGCCGAGGAGAGCGAGAAAGGCGCCTTTCCTGGAGCTCCCTGCGCGTCGTGCACCGGCCGAGCCGGCGGCCAGTTCAATCAACTCTGCAGCCAGGGCAATGATGGCGATGCCCGCAAGAAGCCAGAAAGAAAACATCGCCGGTTCGGGCCCCCACCGGGAAAGCCCGCAGGCCAGCAGAACGAGAACCCAGTTGCCCGGCAACTGAAAGCCGGACAGGATGGTCGCCACCAACACGATCGTGTTGGCGAGAATCATTGCGAGCGCAAGAAGTATCAACAAGTGCGAGATCCAACTCCGGGTGTTTGTTGCCTGAAGATCGGAA
>CAZTRG010000115.1:0-3246 GCA_964615885.1 uncultured Planctomycetia bacterium
CTGGCATTTGGGAGACAACCTCAAAGACGCCACCTCCAACAATCTTGACGGCTTCAACAGGCCCGACAAGCCAACCACCAATACCGCCGGCATCATCGGCGACGCCCGGGAGTTCGGCGTTAACAAGCTTCTCGTCATCCGCCCGCCCGGGGCCAGGCCGGATCGACGGGTGACCTGCATGCCCTCAGGCAACGCAGACCGTACGATGTCAGCCTGGGTCAACCCCACCAGCTTCGAGGGCCGCAACTGGGCGGCGGCGTCGATCGGCGGATGGGGCGAACCGGAGCGTGGACAAAATCCGGGCATGGGCTTGTCCTATATGACCATGACCGGAAGAGGGCAGCCCCGCTTCCATCTCTACGGCTTTGACCCCAGGTGCGCCAGCCCCTTGCCCCGTTATCAATGGCGGCATATCGCCCTTGGCGTTTCCGGGGACATGGTGCGCTTTTACGTCGATGGCGTCCTGCAGAAGACGATCAACAACAACGGCAAGGTGGTGAGCAAGCTCGGTACCTTGAGGACTCCGAAGTCAACGCACGTCGACCTGGGTGATCATGGAAACGGGCGCGGACCTTTCAATGGCGCTCTCGACGAGGTGCGTTTTGAATCCGTGGCGCGCTCGGCCAACTGGCTGAAGCTCTGCTTTGAGAACCAGAAGCCCTTGCAGTCGCTGGTTGGACCATTGGTTCAGGATGGCGAGGTCTTCTCGGTCTCGGAGTCAAGCCTGGTCATGAAGGAGGGGGCATCGATCGCCCTGTCGGCAAAAGCGGGAGGAGCCAGGAAGGTCTACTGGGTTCTGCAGGATGGCGCCAGGGAGGAGATCCTCGCCGTCGACCGCTTCAACCATACCTTTTACGCCGGGCGGGTTACCGAAGACAAAACGGTCGCGTTGCAGCTCAAAGCGGTCTTCGCATCCGGTGTAAAAACCCGGACCATCCGAATTGCCATCCAGGAGAGTCTCCCGGATCCCGAGTACACGCTCAAGGTCCCCGGAAACTGGAATGGCAGGGATGAGCTGGAGATCTCGCCCTCGATCAGCAACCTTGCAGAGCTGAGGTCCAAAGGCGCCGGAGACCTGAACTACTCATGGAAGATTTCGGGCATGGCCACGATCAGCGAACCCGTCGCCGGGAAGTTGGTATTGAAGCGGGCCCAGAACAGCGGCGTCCTGACCGTCGAGCTCGCACTCGACAATGGCGGGACCACCGTGTCGCGCTCCGCGAGGGTCACCGTTGTCGAAGCGCAGCAGGACACCTGGGTGAAGCGCATTCCGTCCGCCGAAGAGAAACCGGTGGACCACCAGTTCTACGCTCGCGACGACAATGGGCAGGGAACACTTCACTACAGGGGAACGCTCAAGGAATCGGCTGATTCGGTATTCCTGAGACTCTATGCCGGCGACAAGCTGCTCGACACTCAGCGGCAGAAGGTCGGGGCTGACAAAAAGTACGCCTTGTCCGCAAGCTTGCAGGCGGGCCTGATCGCCTATCGCACGGAGTTTGGCATCAAGCGTGGCGGAGCAGAAACGATCCTGGAAAAGGCAGGCGACCTGGTCTGCGGCGACGTCTTTATCATCCAGGGCCAGTCCAATGCCGAGGCCTGGACAGACAAGCGCATTGTCCATCCGTACCGGAGCCCCTGGCTGCGCAGCTTTGGTACGCCGAGCACGAACAAGGACAGGGCCCGGGACGCGGTCTGGGGCAACGCCTTGTCTTTCAACGGCGGCCAGAATCATCATCATTTCCAGGTTGGCTATTGGGGCGTTGAACTGGGCAAGCTACTCATCGAAACGCACAAGGTCCCCATCTGCATCACCAATGGGGCGCAGGGTGGAACCCGGATTGACCAGCACCAACGCAACGAGGCTGCCCCGACCGACGTGACCACCATCTACGGCAGGCTGTTGTGGCGTTTGCAGCAAGCGAAACTGACGCACGGAGTTCGCGGTGTGCTGTGGCACCAGGGAGAAAACGACCAGGGTGAGGTAGGAGCGACCGGCACTTTCGGCTGGGTGAATTACCAGGACTACTTCATCCGCATGACGGCAAGCTGGAAGCAGGACTACCCGAATATCAAACACTACTACATCCACCAGATCTGGCCGGGGGCATGTGGCAGCCGGTCGGTGGAGAACGACAGGTTGCGCGAGAGGCAGCGACAATTGCCCGGGCAGTTCTCCAACATGAGCGTTATGTCCACTCTCGGTATCCGACCGGGCGGCGGCTGCCACTACCTGGCGGAAGGCTATGCGGCGATGGCCAGGCAGCTGTTTCCGCTTGTAAACAAATACAACTACGGCGCGGAATCGAAGACGTCCGTCACGGCGCCGAATATCCAGAGCGTCTCATACACCAGTCCGAGGAAAGATGAAATCCAGCTGGTTTTCGATCAGGACGTGAAATGGGACAAAGAAATCATCGGACGGTTTTATCTCGATGATCTCTCCGCGGATCTGGCCGCTCTTGGCGGCACCGGAAAAATTATCACCTTGAAACTGGCCGGGCCCTCTGCGGCAAAGAATCTCTCCTACGTCAGAGGTGGGAAGTGGAGGCAGGAGGAAGCCATCATCTGGGGCTCAAACAACATCGCAGCGTTAACCTTCTGTGAAATTCCAATACGCCTTCCCAAGGACTGAACCCGGGAGTGAAGGAGGATAAACCTTGTTTGCGACAATCGACTCTCTTATCGTTTTGTACTATCAGCAATGATGAATAAGTTACTCGCCATTTCCTTGTGTGCCGTGGTGTCGGTGGGCGCCGCCCATGCCAAGGATGATCCACAGAAAATTCTCGAGCGTCTTCCCAAGGGAACGATTATCGAACGCGACATCGTTTACGCGACCAATGGTGAGCGCAAGATGCTGCTGGATGTCTATCGGCCCAAGTCCGACAAGCCCTTGCCGCTGGTGATCTGGTTTTATGGCGGGGCGTGGGATTGGGGCAACAAGGACCGCTCTCAACCCTTGATTCCTATGCTCTCACGCGGCTACGCCATCGCGGGTGTCACCCATACCAAGAGCAAGGAAGAGATATTTCCTGCCGTCATCAACGACTGCCGGGCAGCGGTGAGCTTTCTGCGCCTGAATGCCAGGCGCTTCAACCTGGACCCGAAACGTTTCGGGGCGGCGGGCGAATCCTCAGGGGGGCACCTGGCCGCCCTGTTGGCGACCACCAGCGACACCAGGGAGTTCCAGAAACACCCGGTCACCCGGAAGGCGTCGTCAGCCATCCAGGCGGCCAGTCCCTG
>CAZTRG010000116.1:0-2710 GCA_964615885.1 uncultured Planctomycetia bacterium
AGGCCGATTGTCAGGAAGGTGACAAAGGTAATTCCCAGCAGCGTGACCAGGCCGACCAGCAGGCGGCGGATGATGTAGTTCACCATTGAATCAAAGGGCTCCCCGCGTGTGGCTGCCTCAACGGAGTTTCTCTTCCTTGGAGCCCCACCAGTCAAGATGCGATGGGGAAACACTGAAGACTCCCCGCGGTGAGAAGGTCACGCCGCGGATTCGCTTGTGAAAGGCCCACGTGGCCGCCCCCGTATTGAGAAAGAGATAGGGCTGGTCTTCGTAGATCAATCGGTGAATTTCCTTGAAGAACCCGGCCCGTTTTCCAGGGTCGAATTCGCGTCTCTGGAGGGCGTGGAGCCTGTCGACATCCGGGTTGGAGTAGCTGATATAGTTGCGGCCTTTTTCCGCCTGGTCCGATTTCCAGATATTGCCGATGGTGTCGGGGTCAACCCCGGTGCCCCAACCCATGGTGAAGGCATCGAAGTCCTTGGTCCTGATCCTCTTGAGCAGGGCGGAGAAATCCATGGTCTGCTGCTTGAGGTCGATGCCCAGCTGGGCGAGGTCTTCCCGGAAAATAGCGGCAAAGCCCGGCGCGAGAGTCGAGCCCTGGGGGATGAGGAGGGTGAATTCGAACTTTACCTTTTCACCGTCAATCTCCTTGTAGCGTGCGCCATCGCTGTCGTTGACTTTCCAACCGGCTTCATCCAGCAGCGCCCCGGCCTTTTCGAGGTCGTAGGGGAAGAGCTTGACCTGGTCGTTGTGCATCCAGGACCCCGGCTGGAAGATGCCGCTGGCCTGCCTGGAAAGCCCGTAGGTCAGCTTCTTGAGGACGAGGGGAATATTGGCAGCGTAGGCCATCGCCTGTCGTACCCGGCGGTCGGTGAAGAAGTGGTTGGAGCCCTCCCTGGTGTTCCAGCCGGTGAAGTAGTAGGTCCAGGTCGGGTTGAAGGCCTTGACGCCCAGCTTTCCGAAGTCTTCGTCGTTGGTCTGGGTGGCAAACTGCAGGGTGCTGAGCTGGATCTCATCGAGGCCACCCTTTTTAAAGAGGTTCAGGGCGGTGTCCATGTCAGAGATGATCTTGAAGACCTGGCGTTTGAAGTTCGGTTTCTGGCCATGGTAGTCATCCCAGCGCTCGACGACGAGCTGCTGCTTGCGTACCCAGCTGTCCTTGACGAACTTATAGGGGCCGCAGCCGACAGGGTTCTTGGCGAAGCCCAGGTAGTAGTCCCCTTTCTGAAGATCGGGGTTCTTTTTACGTTCCTCGGGGTTATCGAGGATGTGTTTGGGCAGGAGAGAATAGAGCATGTTCCACTTGCTCGTGGCCAGCGCCTCCTTGTGGACATATTGCACCGTGAGGTCATCGAGGGCGGTGACTGATTCGAGCTGGTCGCGCCCGCTTCGCAGGGTCTTGGTCGGGACAGCGGGGTCCATGATCGCCTCCCAGGTGAAGGCCACATCGTGGGCGGTGAGGGGATGTCCATCATGCCATTTGAGCCCCGGCCGCAGCTTGACGGTCCAGGTCTTGTGGTCCTCACTCTGATTCATTGACGCCACCATGGATTCGTTGACGATCCAGTTGAATTCCCGGTCAAAGGTGAAGAGGCTGTCAAAGACGGTGTCCTCGACGTAGCTTTCGTAGATGCTGGAGGTGAAGAGGGGGTGCAGGGTTGCGGGGTCGGATTTCAGGTGGCGAACCAGGGTTTCGTCACGGGCGATTTTCTCCGGATCCTGCGGTACTTTTTCGAAGAGGGAGTCCGGGTTCACAAGGGGGTCTTCATCAGGCGAATAGAGGCCCGAATCTTTTTTCACCGCAGGTTTTTCGGTCTCGGCATCCGGCTTCTTTACAGTCTTGGCTGTACCGGTGGTCTCGCTGCCTTCAGCTGGAGGGGTGGGGACCGCTGGCGCGGCTGTGCCGTCGCTGGCTTTTTCGTTGTCCGGACTGCTTGCGCCCTGGGGGGCTTCGCCCTGGTAGCTGCAGCCGGCCACAGCCAGCAAAAGAATAAGTAGTCCGGCGCACAATTTCATGTCGATTCACTCCGCGGGTTGTTCCGAACTCTTCACTGCCCTGGAACCGTGTTCCAACCTGCTTTTATAGCGCTGTCTAAGGTCGGATTTCAATGCTATTCGCCGGGGGCGGACCGGGCGAAAAGCCGCGGTTTATCGGTGCTTCTCGCCATTCAGGCCGTTTCGCTGCTTTCATCGCCGATGCGGGGCTTGAGATACCAGACCGCGGCGTAAAACAGGGGCGTGTCGATGAGCGCACAGAGCATCTTGAAGAGGAAGCCGTTCAGCAGGAGTCCTCCAAAACGTTCCCACGCGATCACCTCGAAAGAACACAAAAGCAGCAAAACGGCGCCGGTGTCGACCAGCTGGCTGACGACGGTTGAGCCGTTGTTGCGAAGCCAGAGGTGCTTCCCCTTGGTCAGCTTCTTCCAGAAGTGGAAGATCCGGATGTCGATGAACTGGGCAGAGAGATAGGCAACCATCGAGGCGAAGACGGCGGGCCCGTTGAGCCCGAACACCTTCGCGAAGGTTTCGCTGCTGACAGGAGACCAGTCTGTTTGGGGAACTGCAGTTGCCACCATAACCAGGAGGCTGACGAAAACCGATGCAATGAGGCCGGAGATGACAACCTGGTCAGCTTTACGCTTGCCGTAGAGCTCGGAGATAATATCTGTCACCAGGAAGGTGATGGGATACGGCAGGATCCCAACCGAGA
>CAZTRG010000117.1:0-16012 GCA_964615885.1 uncultured Planctomycetia bacterium
ACCACCGTCCGCCACCTCTTCCTCCCCGGAACCCTGGTTGCCGACAGCTGTGCCGTGGTGGTTTTCGGAGGCGGCGAGATCAACCTCCCGGAGAGTGGAACCCTGTCCCAGCCCGCCTCATCAGGTGCGCTGGACCTTGGAGATTCAGCGGACACCATCTCCTTCTCCAACGAAGATGGCCAGGTGCTGGCCCAGGCAAGCTACACCGATGCCACCCCCGGGGAGTCCTCCACCCGCTCACCTGACACCGAGGGCGATTTCCTCCCCCACTCAGCCGCTGACGGCAGTGGAGGCATGGGCTTCTCCCCCGGCACGCTCCTTGATGGAACACGCTTTGCCGGCTGCCCGCAGCAGGCACCGGTCCCTGAAGGAGTAGAGATCTGGGTGGTGCAGGGAGCCGGGATGTTCTCAAGCCTCCAGGGAGAAGACGTCCTGCTGGCCGCCAACATCGTGACCGGGGTCATCCGCTCAGGCTTCTTCCTCCAGACTCCCGAGGAGCGCAGCGATGGAGACGAAGAAACCTCGGACGGGATCTTTGTCTATACCAACACTCCTCCCGAGGTCCAGGTCGGCGACCTCGTCGATGTGGTCGGCACGGTGCAGGAATTTTTCGATTGGACCGAGATCACCACCCCGCGCATCACCACTCTTGAGAGTGGCCTGGAGCTGCCTGATCCCGTCATCCTTGACGAGACCCTTCCCTCACCCCTCAGGCCCCAGCCCGAAAACGAGCTGGAGCGCTATGAAAACATGCTGGTGGAATTCAGCGGCGGACTGGTACTCAGCTCGCTCGACCGCTACGGCAACTGCTTTGCCACCGCGGGCAACCGCAGAACCTTTCGCGAACCGGGCATTCGCCATCCCGGTGAACCAGGGCTGCCGGTCTGGGATGGGAATCCGGAAATCCTCGAGATCGATCCGGATGCACAGGGGCTGGCCGACATCGACCCTGCACCGGGAGCAGTTATCAAGCTCTGCAGGGGCCCAATGGCCTTCCGCTACGGGCACTACAGGATCAACCCGGATGTCCTCGAGCTTGATGACAACCCGGCTGCAAGCCCGGTCCGGAACCGGGAGCCCGGAGAATTCACGATCGCCACGCTGAACCTCAGGCTCTTTGTTGACTCCGTGGACGACCCCTCCCTCAACGAGACCGTCATCAGCCCTGAGGAAGAAGAAATCCGCCTCGCCAAGCACTCTCTCTACATCCGCGAGGTGCTTGGAAAGCCCGACATACTCTGCCTGCAGGAAGCCGAGAACCTTGCAGTGCTGCAGAACCTCGCCGACCGGCTCCAGCTTGATGACAACAGCGCAGTCTATACTCCCTATCTCACCCCCGGCAGCGATCCCGGCGGACGCAACAATGGCATGCTCGTGAACGACCTGGTCGAGATTGAAAGCATCGAGCCGACAGGCGGCACCGCGACCTTCGCTCTCGGTGACCGTGAGGTGCAGACCTTCACCCGGCCTCCGCAGATTCTTACAGGGTATTACCTCGGCACAAAAGAGCCCTTCCCCCTGACCGTGATGAATCTTCACCTGCGCTCCCTTCTCAATATAGATGACCCTGCGCAGGGGAACTTTGTCCGGCAGAAGAGGCTTGCCCAGGCCCGTTTCGTCGCAGAGACGGCCCAGCGTATCCAGCAGGAAACCCCCGGGGTAAACCTGGTCCTTGCCGGAGATTTCAATGCCTTCGAATTCAGCGATGGTTATATCGACACCCTGGGAATCATCACCGGCCTCGAGGAGGAAGGCAGCGCCCTGCTGGCAGGAGAGACCCTGGTCGCCCCGCCGCTGACCAACCAGGTGCTCTCCCTCGACCCCCTCGAGCGCTACTCAAACTCTTACCTTGGCAATGCCCACGCCCTCGACCACATCCTGACCTCGAGTGCCCTCGAGCCGCTGGTTACCGGGGCCCAGTACGGACGCTCGAACACGGATGCGCCTGCGGGCAGGGACAATGACCCGACCAGCCCGGTCGGAGCGTCGGATCATGATGGACTCGTTATATTTATCCAGGCGGGAAATGCAGGGGGCGGCTCAACCCGGTTCATCCGTGGTGATTTTGATACCGACGGAGCGCTCTCGATCACAGATGCCATTGCCCTCCTGAATTTCCTCTTTCTCGGTACAGCGAATTCGAGCTGTTCACAGGCTGGTGATGCAAACCGGGATGGAAACGTGGATATTACCGATGGCATCAGCCTGCTCGGATTCCTCTTTCTCGGAAGGGAGGCCCCGCTGGCGCCCTACCCGGACTGCGGAATCGACCCGGTGGTGAGTGACTGCCTGAGCTATCCGGCCTGCCAGTGAATCGAAGTCTATTTGCTTGCACGAGCTTCGGTAGGAGGGATAGAGTCTTGGACCCGCTTAAGGGCCTGGAGAAACAATGGCAAAACTCTATTTTCGATACGGAACGGTTGGCAGCGCCAAGACCTTGAACCTGCTGGCTGTGGCTCACAACTACGAGCGCCAGGGCAAGCCGGTGGTCGTCATGAAGCCGGCTGTCGATACACGCTTTGGCACCTCGAAGGTCGCCTCGCGTGCGGGCCTCGTCCGTGAGGCAGACCTGCTGCTGGAAGCGGACTCCGAGGTGCCCGCCGCCCAGCTTGATTCCTGCAATTGCATCCTGGTTGACGAGGCCCAGTTCCTCTCGGCTTTCGTGATCAACCAGCTGTGGGAGATTACAAGCAGCAGAAACATCCCGGTCATCTGTTACGGCCTGCGCACTGACTTTCGCACGCACCTGTTCGAGGGAAGCCGCCGGCTGCTCGAGCTGGCCGACAGTATCGAAGAGATCAAGACCACCTGCGCCGACTGCAACCGCAAGGCTGTCTTCAATCTCAAATCGGTCGATGGAAAGCCCACCCTCGATGGACCATCAAGAACCCTGGGCTGCGAAGAGCTCTACCTGCCAGTCTGCCCCACCCACTACGCCGAAAAGCTCGACCTCAGCGCTGGAGAGCTCCACCAGCTGCTCGGCGCTCCTGAGGAGACTGTCTGAGCCCCGGCCCCGGCGAAAAATGATAGTAGCCTTGAAAGCGGCGTTCGTAGTTAACTATTGAGTCGCGGGTGGCGGCAAGGCAGCCCCCGCCCGGCAAATACCAGAAACCTGAATGTTCGGAGAGACAAGACAATGAAGTTTGGCATGAACCTGTTGCTGTGGAGCGGAGGCATCGAAGAGGAACACTACCCGGTGCTCGAGATGCTGAAAGAGGCCGGCTTTGATGGAGTTGAGGTCCCTCTCTTCGCCTACGATGTCGACCAGTGCGCCGCCCTCGGTAAGAAGCTCGATGAGCTGGGACTCGAGAGAACTGCGGTTACCGTACGAAACGAGGAAGACAACCCGATCAGCCCGGATGAAGCCGTGCGAGCGACAGGGGTCGACCTCAACAAGCAGGCGCTGGACTGCTGCCAGGCTCTCGGTGCCGACTTCCTCTGCGGACCTTTTCACTCTGCGCTCGGTGTCTTCAGCGGCTCCGGCCCCACCGCCGACGAGCTGGCCTGGGGAGCCGACAGCATGCGCGCTGTTGCCGAGCATGCCGCCACCTGCGGGGTGACCCTCGCCGTTGAGTACCTCAACCGGTTTGAATGCTACTTTATCAATACCGCGGCCGACACTGCCCGCTTCATCGAGACCGTCGATCATCCCAACTGCAAGATGATGTACGACACCTTCCACGCCAACATCGAGGAAAAGGGAGTCGCCGAGGCCATCCGCACCTGCAGCGAACACACCGTCCACGTTCATATCTCGGAAAATGACCGCTCGACGCCCGGCAGCGGCAATGTCGACTGGGACACCACCTTCGACACCCTCAAGGAGACGGGTTACGAGGGCTGGATGATGGTCGAGGCCTTCGGGCTTGCGCTGCCCGAGCTGGCAGCTGCCACCAAGATCTGGCGGCGCATGTACGAGAGCGAAGAACAGCTGGCGCGGGATTCCCTCTCCTTCATGAAGTCTGAGTGGGCAAAGCGCTCCTGAGATGGCTCAACCTCGCATCCGGCAAATACACCTGGGGGGTCTTGTCACATTCCTGGCCCTCCTGTTGCTCTGGACCAGCACCTCCACTGCCGCCGACCGCCCCAACATCCTCATCATCCTTGCCGATGACCTCGGCTACGGTGACCTCTCGAGCTATGGAGGCAAGGATGTCCGGACCCCGCATGTAGATGGAATCGGCACCCGGGGAATGAGCTTTGAGAACTTCTACGCCAACTGCCCGGTCTGCTCGCCGACCCGGGCCTCGCTGCTGAGCGGACGCTATCCTGCAATGGCCGGAGTTCCCGGGGTGATCCGGACCCATGCGACCAACAACTGGGGTTACCTGCGCCTGGATGCGAAGCTCCTGCCGGTGCTGCTCAAGCAGGCCGGCTACCACAACGCCCTCGTCGGCAAGTGGCACCTCGGGCTCAAAGAGGAAAACCATCCCCTGTCGAGGGGCTTTGATTTCTTCCACGGCTTCCTTGGCGACATGATGGACGACTACTACAAGCACCGCCGCCACAATATCAACTACATGCGCAAGGGCCGTGAAACCATCACTCCCAAGGGGCATGCCAGCGACCTCTTCTCCGACTGGGCCGTCGATTACATTCGCTCCAGGAAGGATGAGAAGAAGCCCTTCTGCCTCTTTCTCTCCTACAACGCTCCCCACACCCCGATCCAGCCTCCGAAAGACTGGACCGAAAAGGTCACGAAGAGAGAGACCGGGATCAGCGGCAAGCGCGCAAAACTCGTCGCACTCATCGAGCACATGGACCACGGTATCGGCAAGGTACTCGATGCTCTCGAGAAAACCGGCCAGGCGGAAAACACCCTGGTGATCTTCACCTCCGACAACGGGGGGCAGGTCAATGTAGGTGCCAACAATGGCCCGCACAGGGCCGGCAAGGGAACTGTCTACGAAGGCGGCATCAAGGTGCCCGCGGTGGCTTCCTGGCCTGGCCGAATCGCTCCCGGCAGCCGCTCTAAGAGAGTTTCCCTGACCATGGACATCCTGCCGACTCTTCTCGAGGCCCTCTCGGTTACTTCCGATGAGCCTTTTGATGGGGTGAGCTTTCTCAGCGAGCTGCTCGGGAAAAAACGATCCGAAGAGAAGCGAGAGGTTTACTTCATTCGCAGAGAGGGCGGCACAGCCTACGGTGGCAAGACTATCGAAGCCCTGCGCTGGGGAAACTGGAAGCTCCTGCAGAACAGCCCCTTCCAGCCCCTGGAGCTCTACAATCTCGAAGCTGATCCCCTCGAGACCACGGATCTCGCCCGCAAAGAGCGCGGAGTATTCCGGGATCTCTCTGCACGCCTTCGCCGGGAGCTTCAGCGCTACGGTACGGTTCCCTGGCAGAAGCCCTGATCCCCCGGCAGCTCCCGAAAAGCCCGCAGGCAGAGCATCGGGTCCCTTTCTGCTGCCCCAGGACCCCTCTTTTACTTTTGAGCCAGAAATCACCATTTTTGGCTTAAAAACGTCGTTTATAGGATGCTGATTCAATAAATGGCCCGAAATAGGCCTCTAAAATGGCAGAAAGATTGCTATACCGAGAAAAAGATGCTTATTTTCTGTCTAAAAGTATGCTTTTCGAGTAACTCAGTCTTGAACAAGGCCAAAATAGACGATAAATTCGTATCTTTCGTAGTTTCCCCTGTAAAAAGGCTGCAGGGAGTTGAGAAACGACTAAAAGGCTCCTTGAAGCGGCTTTAATCCATGGAACCCCCCACCAGGGGGTAGCAGCAAGATGCCAACAGGCGCAGACATTATTATCGAATCCTTCCGCAGGGAAGAAGTGGAGTATGTCTTCGGACTCCCAGGCGGTGCAGTAATGCCGATCTTTGATTCCATCCTGGATTCGAAGATCGAGCTGATCCTCACCCGCCACGAACAGGGCGCCACCCACATGGCCGATGGCTACGCACGCACTACCGGGAAAACCGGGGTGGTCATGGTCACCAGCGGACCAGGGGCCACCAACACCGTCACCGGCCTGTTGACCGCTCATATGGATTCTGCCCCCATGGTCGTGGTTTCCGGCCAGCAGATCACACCGATGCTCGGAAAGGACGCCTTCCAGGAGGCAGATATCTTTGGAATCACGATTCCAGTGGTCAAGCACTCCTACCTGGTAAAAGACGTCAACGACATTCCGCGGGTGATGAAGGAAGCTTTTTTCATCGCCGCAAGCGGTCGCCCGGGACCAGTCCTTGTCGACGTTCCCAAGGATGTAGCCTCCGCGGAATGCAGCACGAGCTTCCCTGAGGATCTCGAGGAACATCTTCCCGGCTACAACTATCCCCAGATGTGTGACATGGAAAGCATCTACGCCTGCGCTGATCTTCTCCATGCCTCAAAACGCCCACTGCTCTATGTCGGACAGGGCGCGAGAATTTCCGGGGCCGCAGAGATGGTCCGGGAGCTTGCTGAAAAACTCCAGGCGCCCGTCACCACCACCCTCCTCGGCAAGGGGGCCTTCCCCGAGACCAACGACCTCTCCGTCGGGATGCTCGGCATGCACGGAACGGCCTATGCCAACAAGACCGTCGTCGACTGTGACCTCATCATGGCCATCGGCGCCAGGTGGGATGACCGGATCACCGGTAAGCTGAGCGAGTTCTGCCCCGATGCAAAGAAGATCCACCTCGACATCGACCCGGCAGAGCATGGCAAGATCATCCAGCCCGATGTTTCCCTCGTCGGCGATGCAAAGCTCGTTCTCGAGGAGCTCATCCAGCATGTCAACGGCCTCGACACCGGGGCCTGGCTCAAGACCATCGCCGGCTGGAAGAAAAAATTCCCGCTC
The DNA here is from genome assembly GCA_964615885.1 of uncultured Planctomycetia bacterium. Classification (GTDB taxonomy): domain Bacteria; phylum Planctomycetota; class UBA8108; order UBA8108; family UBA8108; genus UBA8108. The sequence continues at coordinate 6,793 of CAZTRG010000117.1, forward strand.
AAGTACCCCAAGCGTGGAGGCCTGAGGGCCCAGCATGTCCTCGATGTGCTCAGTGACCTTACCGAGGGAAAGGCAATCGTTACCACAGATGTCGGCCAGCACCAGATGTGGTGCGCCCAGTTCTACAAGACGGGCCTCGACTACCAGTGGGTCACCAGCGGCGGAGCGGGAACCATGGGCTTTGGATTACCGGCGGCCATCGGTGCCCAGTTCGGCAATCCTGACCACCCGGTCTGGGCCGTGGTCGGTGACGGCGGGTTCCAGATGACCATGCCGGAGCTCGCCACTGCGGCGACCTTCAAGCTGCCGATCAAGGTGCTGATCATCAACAATGCCTACCTTGGCATGGTGCGCCAGTGGCAGGAGATGTTCTTTGAGAACCGCTATTCAGGCGTCGATCTCGAGGGCAACCCCGATTTCGTCAAGCTGGCTGAATCCTTCGGCTGCAAGGGTTTCCGGATCCGCAGAAGCGGTGATGTCCGCCGAGTCATCCAGCAGGCGATCGACTACAACGATGGCCCCTGCATCATCGATGCCTGCGTCGAGAAGGAGGGCAACGTCTTCCCGATGATTCCAGCCGGAGCGGCGGTGAGTGAAATGATCACGGAAAAACCGAAGATCGCTCTTCCCAAGCCTGAGGGCAGCACCTGATTCCTGAGATCCCCGGAAATTAACATGAGCAAAGACGGAAAACAGACCATCAGCATGCGAGTCCACGACCGGCCCGGAGTCCTCTCCAGGATCGCCCAGGTCTTCGCAAGACGGGGATTCAACATCGACTCCTTGGTCGTCAGCGCTGGGCACCAGCCGGGTTTTTCCCGGATGACCATCTCCTGTGAAGGGGATCCATCCCAGCTGGAACAGATCGTCAAGCAGCTGGAGAAGCTGGTCGACACCGTCCATGCCACCGAGCATATGAGCGAGAGCACGGTCGAAAGGGAGATGGCCCTGGTGAAGGTAACTGCCAATCCTGAAAACCGCAGCGAGATCCTCCAGATCGCCGAGTGCTTCCGCGGTAAGGCCGTCGACATCACAGAGGAGTCCATGGTCGTCGAGGTGACAGGCCACTCCGAGAAGATCGATGCCTTTGAAAAGCTCCTGGAGAGCTTCGGAATCATCGAGCGTGTGCGCTCCGGCAAGGTCGTCATCGCCAGGGGTGCGGGGATCACCTGATCCAGGCTGTGCCCGAAGCCTGCTTGCAACAAGGCCCCTGAGGTTCTACCTTATTCAGTCGGTAAGACACTCGTCTGAATAAATATTTACAACCTCGCTTACAGGAAGGTCTTTCGATGAACCTGAAATCTATTTTCATCCTTTCGCTTTTCACCATTTCCTTCGTTTTCACCGCCCACTTTGCGGCCACCGCAAGAGCAGCGGATGCGGAGGATGGCTTCAAGCCCATCTTTAACGGCAAGGACCTCGATGGCTGGGATGGAAACCCTGACTTCTGGAGCGTGAAGGACGGTGCCATCACCGGGCAGACCACGAAGGAAAAGCCCACACGCGGAAACACCTTCATCGTCTGGCGCCAGGGCGAGCTCGATGACTTCGAGCTGCGCCTGGACTACAAGATCATCGGCGGCAACAGCGGCATCCAGTACCGCAGCTTCGAGAACCCCAAATGGGGCAAGTGGGTCATCGGCGGCTACCAGGCTGACTTCGAGGCCGGCAAAACCTACTCGGGGATCCTCTACGGAGAGAAATACCGGGGAGTCCTCGCGCAGCGCGGCCAGCAGACCGAGATCGGTGACAACGGCAGGCCCAAGGTCGTAGGCAAGGTAGGCAACTCCGCCGAATTACAGGCCAATATCAAGAACGAGGACTGGAACTCCTACAGGATCATCGCCAAGGGCTACGAGCTCACCCACGAGATCAACGGCAAGGTCACCTGCAAGGTGCTCGACAACGACAAGAAAAGGCGTCTTCGCTCAGGTCTTCTCGCCCTGCAGCTCCATGCAGGTCCCCCGATGACCGTTCAGTTCCGCAATATCCGCCTCAAGAGGCTGAAGCTCGGCGACAAGAAGAAGATCGTCATGATCTCCGGCGGCCGCAGCCACGGCTATGGCTCGCACGAGTTCAACGCCGGGCACCTGCTGATGAAGAAGCTCCTCGATGAAAGCTCCGCGGCGGTACATACCTCCGTCTATCTCAACCAGGGCCATCGCAAGCCCGCCTTTCCCGTCATGAGCGGCGGCTGGCCCAGGGATCCGACCGCCTTTGACAACGCCGATTCCGTCGTCCTCTTCATGAACGGCGGCGGCGGGCACCCGGTCAACCGGCACCTCGCTGAGATCGACGCGCTGATGAAGAAGGGAGTCGGGCTGGCCTGCCTGCACTACGGGGTCGAGGTTCCCAAGGGCAAGCCGGGGGACAGCTTCCTCGACTGGATCGGCGGCTACTTCGAGGCCCACTGGTCGGTCAACCCGCACTGGACCATCGAAAACGTCACCCTCGCCAAGGACCACCCCATCACCGATGGAGTGAAGCCCTTCACCTCCAACGACGAGTGGTACTTCCACATGCGCTTTCGCGACAAGATGGAGGGCGTCACCCCCATCCTCAGCGCCGTAGCTCCCAAGGCGACCATGAATCGCAGGGATGGGGCCCACAGCGGCAACCCGGCCGTCCGCGCCTCGGTGGCACGCGGCGACCTCCAGCATGTTGCCTGGGCCCGCCAGCGTCCCGATGGAGGCCGCGGCTTCGGCTTCACCGGCCTGCACTACCACAAGAACTTCGCAGATGACGATTTCCGCAAGCTGGTCCTGAACGCCATGGTCTGGGTCGCGGGCGCCGAGGTTCCCAAGGGTGGAATCGAGACCCCGAAGCCCAGCGCGGCGGACCTCAAGCTCAACCAGGACTACGCACCGCGGAAGAAATAATCCGGCCGGCTGTCCGCAGCTCTCAGTCAGCACCGAGCTTGTGAACGGTGTTGTAGATATCGCCGCGGACATCCTTGCCGTCTGAGGAACGAAGCCTGTAGCGAAGGTGCATCTGCATGACCGGGGCGAGCCCCTCGAGCTCGAGGAAAACGCTGCGCCCATCAGGACTGAGCTTCGCTGAGCGGACCTCCATCCGGTCGCGCCCCATCTTCGCAGGATCACTGAAGAGCCACTCCTTTGAGCCGTAGTTCTTCGTCCAGCGGTAATTCCAGCGCTCAACGAGGTAGCGCGATGGACTCGAGGCCGTCTCGGGATCGAGCGGCTCGCTGAACCGGATCCGGATTCCGCTCTTCTTCACCTCCAGCCCAATGGGCAGGTAGACCTTACCCCCCGTGTAGCGCACTCGATCAAAGCAACCATCCCGCGGAGACGTCGTCTGCCAGCCCTTCAGCCCCGAGATATAGAGCCGCTGGTCGGAGGGATTGACCCGTCCCCGCATTGCCCCGGCGTTGAACTTCCAGGGCATGGTGACAACCCCGCCCTGTGTCTGTCCATCAACCTCCTCCGAGAGCACCAGCAGGGCGCGGCACTTACCGTAGGAGAGGTGAAAGAGCCTGCCCTTGAGAGGCCCCCAGGCCCGGGGCGCGGCCCAGACCTGCCCGCCGGCGGAATTATCCACGGCCTTGGGGATCCAGCAAAGCGGAGGATCATAGGTCTTTGGAGCGACTGTTCGATGGTGAGAGGGCATGTAGCCGCAGAAGCCCCCCTGCCGGACAAAGTCGAGCCTCGTAGCAGGAACCCAGGTCCCCTCCTGGTCACCAACGGTAACCGTCCCATCCGGACCGACTCCCATGCCGTTGGGATTCCTGAAGCCCGTAGCGAAGAGCTCAAACTTCTTCCCATCCCTCGACACCCTGATGACGCTTCCGTCATGCTCCGAGCGCGAACCATTGGTGCACTTCATGTAGTAGAAGTTGCCGGCCGGGTCGGTCTGCAGGTTGGTCGTATACTCATGGCCGTGCGGGGTCACCTGGCAGTCGTTGTTGAAATTCTCATAGTAATCGGCCTCCCCATCTCCGTTGAGATCGTGCAGGCGGGTGATCTGGTCCCGGCCGAGCACGTAGATCCTGTCGTCGACGATGCGCAACCCCAGCGGCTGGAAGAGCCCCGTGGCGAAACGCCTCCAGGTGAGGCGCTCGAGCTTGTCGTCGATCCCGCCGACGATCCAGACATCTCCATAGACCGAGCAGATCGCTGCCTCACCGTTCGAGAAAAAGTCATGCCCGCCGAAATAGAGCATCGCCTTCCAGGGATTGTCAAAAGGAGGGGTGAGGGTGTCGACCACGTAGGCTCCGCCGCTGCCGAGGACACCCTTGGTGACCAGCGGTTCCCCCCACAGCCGGGGACCTCCCTTGAGCAGGGTTGAAAGATCAGCAATCGCAGGACTCCTGCCCACCACAGCCAGGGCCGCCGCAAGCTGTTCTTTCTTTCCATGCCAGGAGAAGACCTTCAGCTTCCGTGCCTGCTCGCCGGCCGGCACCTCGAGGGCGATGACCCGGGCCTTTTTCTTACCGGCAATCGTACGAACCGAGAGCTTCCCGCCGCGCACCGCCACCAGCGTCAACTCTCCGTCTTTCTCGAAGGCAATCCTGTCCAGGCCCGCTCCCTGAGCAAGCTCGACGGGGGTACCCGCCACCGAGCACACCATCATGGAGAGGCTGTGGGCGGCCTTGCCGACCTCGACAGACCGGGTGAAGACCCCAAGGCCCTCACCACGCTCCATTCCCGGCAGGTCAAGGATCCCGACTCCAGCCACCTCGTAGGAGAGGACGGTTCCCTGCGCGCTGCGGTAGAGCCCCCTGTACTTCCCTATGGCAGCCGGCATGGGCCCGTAGGGCAGCTTGCGGGGGTCATGAAATTCTCCGTCTTTGACCCATCCGGAAACCGGGTAGTTCGAGAAGAGACTGTTCGCGCCGATCTGCGGCGGACCTCCGAGGCCCTCCCTGTTCTTGTGGAAGTCGACGAAGAGGCCCTCCCAGCCGGAGCTCATTCTCAGGAGCTCGGTATCGAAACAGACCGCCGCGCCGGGCTCTCTCGACAGCCGGATCGCGATCCCCTTGTGGGTAGGACCCGCCACGCCCGCCCGCTGCTGGGTGAAGGTGGCGCTGAAGAAGGGGCCGACATCCATCTGGTGCCAGCGGGTCTGGGAGAAGAGCTCCACCCCTGGCCCCGACAGCAGGCTTAGCAAGAGCAGCGCGGAAAAAACTCTAGGCAGGATCAACATGAGCGCCCCCCCTCATCCCCCGGCGCGGCTGCCTTCCCATCGAGCGAAGGCAGGACATCCTCGAGCACACCCCGCGCCCGCGGCCAGAGGAGAACCGCCTCGATAACCATCCAGACCTCCAGGGCGAGGGTCGTCAGCGCGACCGAGACCAGCAACCAGTTGGTTTCCACTCCGGCCCCGGACCCGAAGAAGCCTTTCAGCTGAACAATGAGCGCCCAGGCAGGAACCAGCAGCATGAAGATCATCGGCAGGGCGACAAAGACCACCGGCAGCTTTCTTCTCCAGAGCCAGAAGGAGATCACCAGGAAGGCCAGCCCGGCCAGCAGCTGGTTGGTCGCTCCAAAGAGGGGCCACAGGATGAGTCCTCCCTTACCTGCGCTGGCCCAGTCCCAGGCGGCCCCTCCCACCGGCAGGGCCGCCATGGCGCCGGCCAGGACAATCGCGAAAATCGTCGCGCCATGCTTGTTGGACAGGACACCGGCGGGTACGGCCAGAAGCCCTGAGCCTTCTCCCTTCCTCTGAAAGGTGCCCGCGAGTTCCTGGACCACATAGCGCTGCAGCCGGCAGGCAGTATCGAGCGTTGTGGCGGCAAAGGAGGCCACCAGCACCCCCATCAGGGCGGTCGCAATCGCCTTGGAAATCCCCAGGGCCTGCAGGAAGTTAGCTGATCCATCAACGTAAGCTCCAACCTTGGCACCGAGTCCCTTGGCAGCACCCCAGCTGGCATAGCGGCTCTCCCAGGCCGCCTCACCAAGCAGGGTGGCTCCACCCTTCTCGATTCCCAGCCCCAGGCCCGCACAGCAGGCCAGGATCACCAGGGTCGCCAGGAAACCCTCGGTGAGCATCGAGCCGTAGCCGACAAACTGGGCATCGGTCTCGCATTTGAGCTGCTTGCTGGAGGTGCCGCTGGAGACCAGGCAGTGGAAGCCGCTGATGGCGCCGCAGGCGATGGTGACAAAGAGGAACGGAAGGATCATCGGGGCCCCCTGGGGAGCCAGGTCAATCGCCGGGGCGACCAGCTCCAGCGGCGGACGCTCCCCCTCCACAGCGGCCCCGCCGAAAATAGCGGCGGCAAAGAGACCGACGACAACCAGGCCCAGCGCGGTCAGCAATTGATGGCTGTTGATGTAATCGCGCGGCTGCAGCAGGGTCCAGACCGGCAATACCGAGGCCACGTAGGAATAGAGCAGCAGGGCCACCACCCAGGTCATCACCGGCAGCTCGCTGAGCCAGGTGTTCAACTCACAAAGCATCCCGACCCCACCGTAGATTACAGTCAGGTACATGCAGCCAAGCGCCAGCAGAGAAGGAACCAGCAGGTCCACTCCCTTTCGGTGCAAGACGACGCCAATCAGCACCGCGATCGGAATCTCCACCAGGCAGGGAAAGATCGTCTGGGGGTATTGCTTGAAGACATTCGCAATAACGAGACCAAAGATGGCCAGGACGATGGTCAGGGCCAGGAACAGGATCAGGAGGAACAGCATTCGCACACGGGGGTTCAATACCCGCCCGGCGATATCGCCCACCGTCTGCCCCCGGTTGCGCAGGCTCACCACCAGCGCGCCGAAATCGTGTACCGCGCCGATAAAAATCGAGCCCACCAGCACCCAGATCAGCGCCGGCAGCCAGCCCCACATAACCGCGATGGCGGGACCGACGATCGGACCGGTCCCCGCGATCGAGGTGAAGTGGTGGCCGAAGATGATGGTCTTCTTCGTCGGCACGTAGTCGACATCGTCGTTGAGCTCGACACTTGGCACGGTGGCCTCCGGATCAAGCTTGAAGATCCTGCGCGAGAGCCACCGCCCATAGGTGTGGTAGGCAACGAGGTAGAGAACAAGGGCGCCGAGGGCGATCAGCAGGGTGGACATCTCAGACACTCCATAGAATCAGGCCTTTTGAGAGAGGCGGATGATAACAGAAGCCGCCGGGAGCATGAACCGAAGATTCAATCCGTCTCTTCGCGCCAGGCCTCCTTGCCAAGGAGCAGGACGCTTCCGATGAGTCCCACGATGAGGCCCAGTTCGGTGGACTGGGTCGCGATCACCGCGCCCGTCAATACCGTCAGGCCGACCTCGACACGGTTCCTCGGAATGGCGAGCGCCACGTAGGAGCAGGCGAAACCAGTCAGCAGAAGCGTCAGGGAGAGCGCGACGCCGAGAACCGGCTGGTAGAGGAGAATCAACGGATTGAAGAACAACAGCAGTGGAACCCCGAACATGTAATAGCTGAAGATCCCATCGAAGATGGAACGCATCGCATCACGCCCACGCCGGTAACGTTCCGTCACCACGACCATGGCGCCTGTCCACAGCGGGCCCTGCAGAGGGAAGAAAGGCCCGTAGAGGGCGGCCTGGGCGAGGTTACGAATTCCAAGCGAGAGGTGGGTCCGGTGCTCGTCGAGCTCGATCTCCTCATCGGGCCGATCCGCCTGGGCGGATTTCAAAATAGCCGTGCCCGTCACAATATCGCCAAAGGCGATCACGTAGGCCGCCAGCGCCAGGGGAAAGGCCGCCAGGAAGACCCCGAAGTTGAGGTTCTCCATGATGCCTGAGTCAGCTGAAAAGGGACTGTAGCCTCTTGCCAGGCCGGCGACATCGGGGATGAAGAACAGATCCCTGATCGTAAAAACAAACTCGCCGCTGACCGGATCAAAAAACAATTCCTTGAACTGGTCATAGCTCACCTCCGACACCCAGGGACCGACGATCATCGCGAGGATGAAGCCTGGCGCCATCCCGAGTCCGCTAAGAACAGCGAGCCAGCCGAAGCGGTCCTTCAACCTCTCCAGCGGCTGTGAAAATAGCAGGAGGAGCGTCACGCCCGTAGCGAGGGTGATGCAGATGGGATATTCAAACGCTCTTGGAACCGCCTCCCCCTCCGAGCTGAACTCACCCATGATGGCGCTCAGCCCGGCCCCGAAAATAATCCCCGACTTGAGCGGCACGGGTACCCAGCGGATGAACAGGGCGCCAAGCCGGGTGATACCGAGCACGAAAAAGATCGCTCCCGTCGTGATCACCACCGCGGTAACAAAGGCGACCCTCTCGGGCAGCTCCTCGACCTTCATGGCCGCGGCCAGCACAAGCGGCAGGGCGGGAGTCACCCAGCCCGGGCAGAATGGATCACCGAAAAGAAAAAACGCCGAGCACAGGATCACGGCCTGCGCCATGCAGAGACTCACGGCCAGCTCGAAGCTCATGCCGAAGTGCGCCGTTAAGATCGGCACCACCGCCAGGCCGGTAGCCCCGGCCACCACAAGATTCTGCACCATCTCCGGCCACTCGGCCCTCGCGTGCAGAAAAGGGATCCGGGCGGTGAAAGGGCCCCAGCGGAGCCCGGGAGCCGGTGCCGACCCGGGGGCCGCTCGTTTTCCGTTGGAAGGTTTTTCTGACATGGGGCGGCTCCTGCTCGCTGTACGGGAACAGCCTCCACATAGGCGCCATCACATCAAGGGCAAAGGCGCTCAGTCCTGCTCAATGCGATGGAGCTTACCGGCCTGCAGGTTCCTCACCACCTGAACCTTCTTGTCCCCGGGCCAGCGAATCCGGAGCTCTTCGGCCTGCTTCGCGGCTCCGAGGCCGAAGGTCAGAACCGTCTCTACCTGCGACAGGTAGCTCCGTGAAGGCATCACCTGCTGACGTATCCTGGCTCCCCCGGCTACCAGGGTGACGGTCGCGCCGATGGCATCACGGTTGCAGAGCCTGCCGACAAGCTGCAGACGCAACCAGTTGGTTCCTCCCTCCTGGGCGTTTCGAAGCAACAGGGGACGGTCACCGGTCTGCGTGATGAGGCAGTCGAGGTCGCCATCGCCGTCGATATCCGCGTAGGCCGCCCCTCGTCCAACCACCGGCTTGGCCAGGTCGCCGGTTGTTTTTTCATCGACCGGAACAAAGCAGCTCTTGAAGCCTGTGCCGCAATTCCAGAAGAGCTGGGAGGGCTGGCGGTAGTGCTGGCTGGGTTGAACCTTGTTGATCTCCTCCTCGAGGTGCCCATTGGTCTGGAAGAGATCCAGCCGACCATCGAGGTCGTAGTCCAGGAAGAACAGGCCGAA
>CAZTRG010000118.1:0-26111 GCA_964615885.1 uncultured Planctomycetia bacterium
CCTGGAGAATCCCCTGCCCCCCGGCCCCCGCCGCTCTATCCGCGCCCCGGATGAGGTTCGGATAAAGTTCTCATAACCACAGGTCGTACAGATTTTATTATATACCTCGCGAACGCGCTCAATCGTATATTTCGCGGGCAAGTGCACGCATTCGCAGAGGAGGCTGATCGTGCTGGGTTCACTGAACATTATTAATTTTTTCTCAAGTTCGAAGGCCGGTTCAGCCGAAGAATAGTCTACGAGAGTAAACTCTTGATACCCGTCCACCGTGGGGTGGTGCTCTTGCCGGGCACTCCTCCGCGGTTTTTTTATGTCTACCCCCCATCCGCGGGGCCCGGAATGATCCCCTACTCTACATAGAGGCCATTCTGGCGCAGCTCATCCGCCAGCCCGAGAATCGCCTTCTCGTTCTTGGCTCCCCGCACGGCTACCGTGTTTTTATTCAATCGCTCAAAAGCGATCTCGCGATGGCCGAACAGCTCCGTAAGGCGGTCCAGCCCTTCGCCTGAATCACCGCGGATGAGTGTCGCTTTTTCCCGACGGAATATTTCGACTCCCTGGGACCACTCCTTGATGGAGAACTCCACATTGGGCGGCAGCGTGTTGCGACCGTATTCCTTCAGCGCCTCCATCAGCTGCGCCCCGGTAAACCCGGCACAGATTCCTCTCTTCACGCTCTCCCTGGTCAGTCGATAGCGCTTCACCCTGTCGGAGCCCAGCCGGTCGGCGAACCGGCTGAAGACCATGTTGGCCTCATCCTCCAGCGGCATCTCTGGAAACACCATCACCTCAAAATCAGGATTGATGAGCGCGGGGCGGCCGAGGGAGTCACTGTCCTCCCAGTCCTTCAGGCCGAAAAAGCGCTGTCCGAGATCCGAGAGGCGCAGCGACTGGATGGCGCCTGAGGCCTGCCCGATATCAACAATCCCAAGCAGCGCCATCCGATGGACAACCCAGTAGCTCAGGTCGTGGTAAAGCTTGGCCATGGAGACCTTGATCGGATCGGCAATTCCCCGGTTACGGCTGTGGTGCTCATCATCACAGCAGGCCTGGTATTCTTCGCGGACACCCTCCTCTTCAAGAGTGAAGAGGAAGCGGGCCACCGTGGCGCCGAGAAAAGACGGCAGAGAAAGCCAGGTGCCCGGATTAAAGTCCTTCAGCTGCTCGAGGAAGATGCGCCGCAGGCTCTTCTGGTGAAAACTCCAATGCCCATCCCGGTGATCATCAAGGGACAGGTCAAAGAGGTGGTCATCAAGAGACAGGTCGAAGAGCGCCTGGAGCTTTTCCCGCAGCGTCTTCTTCTGCCATTCCCGCCGGCGCATGGCAATCGGCACCAGCCGTTGATCCACCACCTCGAAAAAGCGGAGGCGACGCCCTGCATCCAGCAGATGCTGAACGACCTTGCCCTCAAAAACATCCTGGCAACGGGTTGCGATCAGCGAGTTGGAAATACGGTCTTCGATTTTCTTGTAGAGGCGGCCCTTCTGGGTCACCTCAAGCTTGTCGGATCGCACCAGCTCAAGCAGGCGCTCCAGGTCGATCACAAAGTCACTCCCCAGGTAGACCTCCGCCTCGTTCGCCTGCGGCAGCTCTGTAGCGCTACTGAGGAAGTCATCAAAAACGCCCTCCTGGTAGAGAATCAGGGCCTCTTCCTCAAACTTAATTCCAAAGTCTTTCAGGTTGAGCACCCCGATGGTTCCCAGGGACGACTTTTCAAGCAGCTTGCGCCACTCTTTAGGGAAAAGCCCCTCATCGTCCCCCGCCGGCTCTTCCGCAGGAGACTCGCCGTCCTTGCCGGCGGCGACCGCCGAATGCGGCAAAATTCCGTGGCTTTCCTCAAGGGCCCTCAACGCGGCCCTGCGCAGCGCCTTGTCCGGAAGCTTGCGAATACGGCTTTCCTGGCTCGCCACTCCGTTTCCTTCCAGGCCGGAGCTGGTCCGGCTCAGCATCTCTATGGGGCCGCGCTCCTCGATGGAGATGGTGCGCCTCAAGGCATTGCCGAGCTCCTCGGGAATCGTGAAGACCTCCTGGCGGCCCCCCCCATTTCCGTTTCCCTTCCTCTCCTTGTGAACAAAACCCCCGCCCAGCAAGGAGCGAAGAATCGTCTCCACCTCGTAATCGGCGATCTGTCCGCCGTGCTGGCCGGAGCGGACTTCACCCAGGGTCCCCTGGTAGCCTTCCCGGCGTAACAAGGAAACCAGGAAGGCTTTCTGGGAGCCCCCTAGTCCCTCGAAGCGGCTGCGAACCACGTTCTGGTCGCTCATGCATTTCTGCAGAACGCTCGCCAGCTTGTCTTTTGTGCTTTCCATTCCATCGTCGGGCAACCAGCAAAAATGATAACTTTGAAGGTCAGCCTTCGGACACTTGCTTAAGAACTCCTTTAAGAACATTGGACCTCCTTCGTCCCCGCTCTCTCCCTTTCGGGCTCCACCGTTTCCACCAATTCTTCAGCCTCCATGATCCGGTAGGGATACCCCTGTTCGGTCAGGAACAGCTGCCGCTTCTCGGCAAATTCCTGCTCCCGGCTGCTGGCAGCGATTCCGCTGCCTCGCGTAACCAGGGAATAAAACACCGCACACCCGGAATTCTGTTTCGGCCTCAGGATCCTCCCAAGGCGCTGAGCCTCTTCCTGTCTTGACCCAAACGTCCCCGATATCTGTATCGCGACATTCGCATCCGGCAGGTCGACTGCAAAATTTCCAACCTTGCTGACGATGAGGGTCCGGATCTCCCCGTTTCGAAATCCCTCGTAGAGCTCATCCCGGGTCTGCTGCGGCGTCTTTCCCGTTATCATGGGCGCACCCAGCTCGTCGGCAACCATCTGCAATTGATCAAGATACTGGCCCAGGATGAGAATGTGGTCGCCGGCGTGGCGGCGAACCAGGTCCTTGATGGCACCCAGCTTGGCCGGATTTTCCGATGCGATCCGGAACTTTCCTCGCCGGCCGGCAACCTGGTAGTCCTCTTTCAGCTCGGGGTCAAGCTCCACCCGAACCTCCACGCACTCGGCATCGGCGATCCAGCCACCCCCCTCAAGGGAGCGCCAGGGCACATCGTATTTTCGCGGCCCAATGAGGCTGAACACCTCTTTTTCTTTCCCGTCCTCCCTGATCAATGTTGCCGTCAGGCCAAGCCGGCGAGTCGCCTGGATCTCAGCGGTGAAGCGAAACACCGGGGCCGGCAGCAAATGAACCTCGTCATAAATGATCAGTCCCCACTGGTTCTCAAAGAAGAGCTTAAAGTGCTCAAAGTCATCGACCTTGGACTTGCGGTAGGTAAGCATCTGGTAGGTCGAAAGCGTCACCTGGCGGATCTGCTTGACCTCGCCGCTGTACTCTCCCACCTGGTCTTCGGTCAGGGTCGTTTTCTCAAGCAGCTCGCGTCGCCACTGCCGCAGGGCCGTGACGTTGGTGGTCAGGATAAGCGTCTCCTTGCCGACGGCGGCCAGGGCCCCCATTCCGACAATGGTCTTGCCCGCCCCGCAGGGAAGAACCACGACGCCGCTGCCGCCATGCTCGCTTCCACCGGCATAGAAAGCCTCGACGGCATCCTCCTGGTAGCTGCGCAGGCCAAAGGGCTCTCCCCCGGGCAACGCTTCACGCAGCTCGACGGCAAGGGCCCGGCCTTCACGGTAGCCGGCAAGGTCGCGCGCAGGGTAGCCAAGCTTGGCAAGAATCAGCTTGAGCTGTCCCCGGCATTCCGGCCGGACCGGGAGGCCTTTTTCAGACAGGGCATCGGGAAGCAGGAAGTCCTCGAGGTGGCTCAGCTCTCCGAGGCGCTCAAGAAGTTCGTCCTCATCCGCAGTCAGGACGATGCCCCCCCGGCCATCGCTGATCAGCTCAAGGCGCCCATAGCTGTTAACCGCATCGGTAATCTCTTTGGCAATATTGGCCGGAACAGGAAACTTGGAGGCCCCCTCCAGGAAATCAAGGATCTCCGCCGCATCTCCACCCGAGGCACCGGCATTCCAGAGCGAGAGCGCTGTGATCCGGTACATGTGGATGTGCTCGGGACTCTTTTCCAGCTCGGCAAACAACATCAGCCGATCCCGCACCTCGGCAAAGCGGGGGTGGTCCGCCTCCAGGATGATTGACCGGTCGCTTTGAACGATCAGGGGGTTTTCCGGGTTGATTCCCATAGTTTCTGCCTGCGTTTTCTTCTGTTTTACTTAACTCACTCGGAGTCCGCCGGTTCTATATCCTCGGCGCCCTGCTCCACACCACCGGTCGACACCTCTTCTTCCTCAACGTCCTCAGCCTGGGCAACGCGCTCAAGGCTGGCAAGGGCATCGCCCTCTTTGAGATTCATCATCTTGACTCCCTGGGTGGCGCGGCCCATCAGGCTGATATCTGTGGCCTGCATTCGCATGACCAGGCCCTCCTGGCTCATCAGGACCACATCGTCCTCTTCCCGTACAGCCTTCAGCCCAACCACCGGCCCATTACGCTCGCTCGTCTTGATGCTGATAATTCCCGACCCGTTGCGTTTCTGCCGTCGGTAATCCTGGAAACGGGTTCTCTTTCCAAAGCCATTGGAGCAGGCCGTCAGGAGCGTTATCCCCTCCTGCGAAGGATCAAGGATCGCCATGTCGACCACCTCGTCTTCCTCCCGCAGGCCGATGCCCCCCACGCCGGCGGCGGCCCGTCCCATCGGCCTGACATCCTGCTCATCAAAGCGGATGGCCATTCCACCCCTGGTGCCGAGGACAACCTCCTGCCCGGGGCTGCAAAGCGAGGCCCCTATCAGGGAGTCCCCCTTGTTGAGCTTGATGGCAATGATCCCTTTCTTCTTCGGGCGGGAAAACTGGTCCAGGCTTACTTTTTTCGTCCGGCCCTGGCGGGTCGCGAAAAGAACAAACCGCTCGGCATCAAACTGGTCTACTCGCAATTGCTGGCTGACGGTTTCGCCCGGCGCGAGCTGGAGGAAGTTGATGATCGGGCGGCCCTTGGCTGTGCGCCCCATATTGGGGAGCTCAAACACCTTGAGCCAATAGGCCCGGCCCATATTCGTAAACAGGAGAATGTAATCATGGGTCGAAGCCGCAAAGAGGTTCTTAACGAAGTCCCCCTCCTTGTTGCTGCCCCCGGTAACTCCCCGGCCTCCGCGGCCCTGGCTTCGATAGGTCTTCAGGGGCGTGCGCTTGACGTAGCCTTCACGTGTAATCGTAACCGCGACCTGTTCTTCCGGAATAAGGTCTTCATCGGTATAGTCTTCGGCTTCTTCAACGATCTGGGTGCGCCTCGGGTCGCCGAGCTTCTTCTCGGCCTCGGCCAGCTCTTCAACAATCATCTCCAGCACCAGCTTCTCGCTGGCCAGGATCGCCCGGTAGCCGGCGATCGCTTCGTGCAGCTGGTCGAGCTCGTCCTGCAGCTTCTGGCGCTCGAGCCCGGTCAGGCGGCGCAGCTGCATGACAAGGATCTGGTGTGCCTGGATCTCGGTGAACCCGTGTTCCGTCATCAGGCGCGACTGTGCTTCGTCGTCGGTCTGTGAAGAGCGAATCAGGGCAATCACCTCGTCGATGATATCGAGCGCCTTCAGGAGCCCCTCAACAATATGTGCGCGCTCCTCGGCCTTCCGCAAGAGGTAGCGGGTTCGGCGGCGAATAATCTCCATGCGGTGGCGCTTATACTCAACAAGCAGCTCCTTGAGCCCAAGCGTCTCCGGCCGCCCCCGCAACAGGGCAATATTAATAATGCTGAAGGTGGCGCTGAGCTGGGTGAACTTGAAGAGCTGGTTGACCACCACGTCGGGGGAGGCGGACATCTTGAGCTCAATCACAAGGCGAATGTCTTTGTCGCTCTCATCCCGCACATCGGCGATCTCCTGGATCCGCCCATCTTTCACGCACTCAGAGATCTTCTCGATGATGGAGACCTTGTTTTCCTGGTAGGGAATCTCGGTAAACACGACGCTGTCTTTGTTCTTGCCCTCTTCAATGTGGTAGGTGGAGCGCACCTTGATCAGCCCGCGACCGGTCCTGTAGGCCTGCCGGATTCCACTGCGGCCGCAGATCTCCGCACCGGTGGGGAAGTCCGGCCCGGGAATATGCTCCATCAGCTCCTCAACTGAAAAGTCGGGGTTGGCAATGAGGGCCCGCAGCCCGGAACAAACCTCGCCAAGGTTGTGCGGCGGCATGCTGGTCGCCATGCCCACCGCAATACCCGTTGACCCATTACAGAGAAGGTTCGGGAAGGCTGCCGGAAGAACACTCGGCTCATCGAGGCGGTTGTCAAAGGTCTTCTGATGGTCGACTGTTTCTTTGTCGATATCCGCCATCAGCTGGACCGTGCCCTCCGTCATGCGGGCCTCGGTGTAACGCATAGCTGCCGGCGGGTCGCCATCGATCGACCCGAAATTACCCTGGCTGTCCACCAGGGGGTAGCGGGTGTTGAAGCCCTGGGCCATGCGCACCAGGGTGGGATAGATCGCACCATCTCCATGCGGGTGGTAGCTCATCATGGTCTGCCCGACGATCGCCGCACACTTTCTGTGCGCACTGCGGGGGCCCAGGTTCAGGTCCCGCATGGCCACAAGAATTCGTCTCTGGGACGGCTTGAGGCCATCGCGAATATCGGGGAGGGCACGCTGGATAATCACGCTCATTGCGTAGGTCAGGTAGGACTCATTGAGCTCCCCCTGGATATCCTGCTCGAGGATTTTTTCACCAGCGCCAAAGCCAGTGTCTTCGTTTTCTGCCATTTCGTTATCAGACATCGAGGTTCTTCACATCCAGGGCGTTCTCCTGGATGAAATTCCTTCTTTCCTCAACATTGGTTCCCATGAGGATGGAGAAGGCCTCATCGGCCTTGTCCCTGTCCTCAACCGTAACCTGGAGCAGGGTGCGCCGCTCCGGGTCCATCGTGGTGTGGTAGAGCTGGTCCGGGTTCATCTCGCCAAGTCCCTTGAACCGCTTGGGTTCGAGCTGGCGTTCCGCAGCAGCATTCACCCCCTCAAGAATTCCCAGGAGATCAAAAACGTTCTCCTCTTCATCCTCACTGAAGGACAGCGCCCCCACCGGCTCAGGCTCTGTGACTCCAAGGTCTGCATCTTCCATCTTCAGCCGAAGGGGCACAGAGGTGAGCCCGTATTTATCCAGGGCCTCGTAGATCTCGCTCAGTGGTTCGTTCTCGAAAATGTCGTAGAGGGTTACATCTGCTTTATTGCGCAGCTCGAGTGGGTCCGATTCGTCACAAACCCGAAGCTCTTCGCCCCTTTCTTTGCCAATAGCCTTGATGCGCTTGCTGCGCTCCGCCTCATCAAAGAAAACCTCACAGCTCGGGTCTCTCCCTCCGGAATTTTTGATGGCGGCCATGAAGGGCGGAAGGGCCCCCTTGTCGCTCGCCTCGGAGAGATAGCCCTGCAGGGTAAGCCCTTTGCGCACCAGGGATCTCTCCAGGCCACCGAGGCGGGCGATCGCCTCGCAGAGCACCCGGAAGGCGCCCGAGCGAAGCTCGGTTTTCCCTCCATCAAGCAGCAAGGTTACATTCTCAACCCCCGTGCGGAGCATCTCAGTTTCGTACTCTTTTTCATCCTGCACGTACATCGACACCTTCTTCGACCCCTTGCGTGGCGCCAGCTCATAGAGAGGCGGCTGGGCGATGTAGACAGCCCCCTCCTCGATCAGCTCCCGCATGTGGCGGAAGAAAAAGGTCAAAAGCAGGGTGCGAATGTGGGAACCGTCCACATCCGCATCGGTCATGATGATCACCTTTCCGTAGCGCAGCTTCGACTTATCGAAGTCTGCCCCGATACCGGTTCCAAGCGCAGAGATAATGGTCTGAATCTCCTGGTGCCCGAGAACCTTGTCGATTCGTGTTTTTTCTACATTGAGGATTTTTCCCCGGATCGGAAGAATCGCCTGGAATTCTCGTACCCGCCCCTGCTTGGCTGACCCGCCTGCAGAATCACCCTCAACGATAAAGACCTCGGTCTGGAAAGGATCCCGGCTGGAACAGTCAGCCAGCTTCCCGGGAAGACTTCCGCTTGAGAGCACCGTTTTGCGGCGCGCCATGTCCCGCGCCTTGCGGGCCGCATCGCGAGCGATCCTTGCATCGACCGCCTTCCTGCAGATCGCCTTTGCCGTAGGAGGATTCTCGTCAAGATAACTGGAAAGCCCCTGGTTGACGATCTGCTGCACAGCCCCCTTCACCTCGGTGTTGGAAAGCTTGACCTTGGTCTGGCTCTCGAACTTCGGGTCAGGCACCTTGACGCTGACAATACAAACCAGGCCCTCAAGATAATCGGCGCCCTCCGGGGCCGTCTCTTTTTCTTTGATCAGCTTGTTTTCGCGGGCGTACTTGTTCAGCGTCAGGGTCAGCCCCGACTTGAAGCCGCTGAGGTGGGTGCCGCCATGTTCGGTATTGATGTTGTTGGCGAAGGTATAAATGCTGTCGGAGGAATAGTCGCGGTTGTACTGGAAGGCGATCTCCACCTTAACGCCGGAGCCCTTGTCCTCTTTTTCGAAATACACGATCTTGTCGTGGACGGTTTCTTTCTTCCGGTTCAGGTATTCGACATAGTCCTTGATCCCCTCCTCGTAGAGAAAATCCTCGGACTTAGAGGTCCTGTCATCGGAGATGGAAACCTTGAGGCCGCGGTTCAGGAAGGCCAGCTCGCGGCATCTTTTCGCCAGCGGAGCATATTGAAAGTCCACCGTCTCCATGATGGTTCCGTCCGGCTTGAACTGGATCCTGGTTCCGGTTGTTTCGGACTTGCCCTTAACCCCAACCTCCCCTGTCGGCTCAGGGGAGCGGCTGTCTCCCTTACCCTTGAGCTCATAGCGCTGAACAAAATGTTTTCCGTCCCGGAAGACGTCGACCGTCAGCCACTCGCTGAGGGCGTTTACCACGGATACGCCGACGCCGTGCAGCCCGCCGGAAACCTTGTAGCTGTCATGGTCAAACTTGCCGCCGGCATGAAGCGTCGTCATCACTACATCGAGGGCATCGTTGCCGGACTCATGTTTGCCGACCGGAATTCCCCGGCCGTTGTCTTCGATCGAGATGCTGCCATCTTCGTAGATGTGCAACTTCACCTCTGTACAGTGGCCGGCCATTGCCTCGTCAATACTGTTGTCGAGCACCTCGTTCACCAGGTGCTCAAGGCCGGCGTTATCGGTTCCCCCGATATACATGTCGGGGCGCATCCTCACCGCCTCAAGGCCCTCGAGAACCTTGATATTGCTGGCCCCGTAATCTTCCTTCTGTTCAGCTCCGGAGGTCTTGGTTACCCCGGAGCCTTCTTCAGCTGAGCTCATGTATTTCTCTCGAAGCTAGTAGCCCGGAAGCGAATATCCCGCAGGTTGGGAAAATCCTCTCCCTGGCGCAACGACTCGATAATTTCTTCGCGGTAGTAGGCCGACAGTTCGCCGAGCAGAGGAGCCGAGTCCACCTCGACCACAAGGGTTCCCCCTCTCAGGTCAACAACCCGTGTCCTCTGTGCAATCTCCATACCCACCGTGTCCTCCCACCGCCGGTCTATCTGCTCCCGGCCGAGGGTTGTGTTGATTTCGTTTTTCTTCAGCCACCTGCGCAGGATCACCTCTAGAGCCTCAGGTCCCTTGCCGGCTTTTTTTCTGCGGCCCTTTCCACTCTGCCGCATTCTTTCGTCTGTCACTCGCTCACTCTTTTCTACAGGTCTTTTCTACAGGCTCTTTCTGTTACTCAATTAACCACCAGGGGCATCAGGTAGTGCCGGTAGGATGGCTCCCCCCGAATGGCCCCGGGGCGCTCAGAGCCGCAGAATTCCATCCGCACCTGCTCGGTATCAATTTTCCTGAGGGCATCTACGAAATAGACGGGGTTAAACCTGATTTCCACGTTGTCCCCCTTAACTTCGGCGCCGACCTTTATATCCGCCTCCCCCTTGTCGCTCCCCTTTGCCTCAATCTCTACCTGGCTTTCTTTAAAGCGGAACACCACTGCGCCCGTTTCTTTGTTGGTCACAAGCTGGGCATTTTTAACTGCATCCGCCAGCTCGCTGCGGTCGGCGACAACCTCTGTTTTAACTTCTTCGGGGATTGCTGAGCTGTACTCAGGAAAGGTCCCTTCCACGAGCTTGGCCATCAGCTCGCCCCCCTCAAAAGACATCTGTACCTCTGTCTCCTGGAGAGCCATCTGAACGGTTTCGGTTCCCTGTGCGAGGACCTTAACCATTACATCGACAGCCCGGTTTGGGATGATCCCGGAGATCTCTACGGAGGCAGGGTTGTCGATTTCCATTTCGTCGGTAGTCAGCCGCTTGCCATCGGTTGCTGTCATTTTGAGCTGTTTTCCGGCTATTTCGCAAAAGACCCCGGTCAGCTGGTAGCGGGAAGTGTCCCTGGAGGCTGCAACGCCAACCCGGTCCAGCATTTTTCCGAACTTGGCACCAGGTATCTGAAGAGCGTTTTCAGCTGCAAACTGGCGGACCTCAGGAAACTCATCCGGGTTTTCACCAAGAATCCTGAAGGAGCAATCGCCGGCCTCCGATAAGAGCGTCGCTCCCTGGCCATCCTTCGTTGCATCGATCACGATCTTGCTGCCGGGAAAGCCTCTGATCAGGGAGACGAGGAGGCTGGCCGGAAGAGCGAGCTTTCCTTCTTTCTCTATTTCCTGGCGCTCAATTCGAAGACGGGCCGACACATCGAGATCTGTCACCTCGATGCGAACCCCATCCCCATCTGCAACCAGCAGGCAATTCTGCAGGATGGGTTTGGTTGTTGGCCCCAATCCTGTGATCGAGGCAATGCTCTGGAGTCGCTCGAACAATTCGTTCTTCTCGCAGCAAATCTTCATCTTATTTCCCTCTTGCCTGGAATCACAGCTGGGCAATTCCTCTTGAACACCCAGCAATTCCTCGTTCCTGCAGAACCACCTGCAATCCCACCCAAATCGTTTCTGGCGGGAAAAACATTCTCTACAGGAAAAGAGTCGACCACTTACTCTGGAACAAGCACCGGGGCCATAGAAGCCGCCTCAGGTGCCTGTAAACCACCACACTCAGCCTTGAGTGTACGAAAAACACATTATAGTTTGGTGCAACATAAAGGCAAATGAATTATCTGCACGTAAGGTGTTTAAATAAAAGGGTTTATGCCAAAAATAACTTAGTTCCGAAAAAGTTAAGACGGTGTCATAAGTCCTTTAATTATGGCCACTTGAGTCACTGCCTCTCTTTCGAAAAAAGAGGGGGCAATAAGGTTACCTAAGCGCCTTTAAATAAATGGCTTACGTTGATGTCTGTGGGATTTTTGGGGAGGTCTTCGGTCTCTGGTGCCGGCCTGGATCGCAAAACAGGGCTGGGGACCTGGGTAAAGAGATATTCATCTCATCTACATCATCAGTATCAAAACTCATCAGCTGCGTCTTTTCTGTGGAGTACCTCCCTGGCAGGAGCGTAACTCCTTATAAACACAGGAACTTGTTATCCACAGGGTGCTGGGGGATTCAGGGTGATTTAATGTTCTTTAATTGTTGGATTCAGAGTAGGGCTGTAGAGAAATTGTGGAATTTCTGCAGGGGAAAAACCGTTTTCCACAATTTCTCCCCCGGCCTGCCCAGTGGTTTAGTCTCTGATAGAGCCGTATTACACAGCCACCGATGAAGAGCGCTGCGGGCAGGAAGAAGGGGATTCTGCCCGGCTATATCAGCGCAGGTGGGCTATCGAAAGCCTCGAACGAAGAGATTCTACTTCTGATCGCAACCGCTGGTCGGTTGAGAGCTTTTTCTCAATTTGCCGCAATGCATAAAGCACGGTTGTGTGATCCCGGCCACCGAAGAGAGACCCGATCTGGGTCAGGGAGAGAGGGGTCAATTGCCTGGCAAGATACATTCCTACCTGCCGGCCCCGCACGATGGTACGGACCTTCTTTGCCGAAAGGAGGTCGGAAGCTTCCATTCCATAGTGATCAAGAACAACATCGATGATGCTTTCGGCCCCGACTCCCCCCGCGGGGCTGTCCTGGGCCAGGTCGAGAAACTCATCGAGGGCGGCCTTGGCCATTTCCAGGGTAAGTGGGGATTGATGCAGACGGGCAATGTTGATCAGGCAGTTGAGGGCGCCTTCGAGCTCCCGCAGGTTATCTGTTATGTGCTGCGCGAGATATTCCGCCGTGACAGAGGGCAGCCGGAATCCTTTTCGGTCGGCCATCGCAGATACTGCAGCGACACGAGTTTCAAAATTCGGCACCTCTATGGGCGTGATGAGGCCCGAGCGGAACCGGCCCTGGAGGCGAGGAGGCAGCCCCGCCAGCTCGCCCGGGTCCACGGAGCTGGAGAGAACAACCTGGTTATTGACGCCGAGGTGATGCTCGACAATAGAAAGAAACTCAGCGAGGGTTTTTTTCTTCCCGGCGAGGAAATGGATGTCATCGAGAATCAAGACCGCGCACTCCCGGTAGCGGGAGTGAAAAGGACCCAGGTCTCTCTGGGCGGCGGCATCGATATAGTTGTTCGTGAAGTCTTCCGATGAGCTGTAGCAAACAGCGAGATTGGAGGTCTCCTGGAGGCGCCGAGCAGTTCCCTGTAACAGGTGGGTTTTTCCGACGCCGGAGGGCCCGTGGACACAAAGAGGGCTGTAGGTTTTTCCGGGGTGTTCTACCACCGCGGTTGCTGCGGCATAGGCCACCCGGTTGCCGGGGCCAACTACAAAGTCGTCCAGCTCGGGGAGACGGGTAGAGCTTCCAGGCGGAGCCCCGGCTGCCGACAGCCGGGCTTCCGGCTCTTTCTCCCGGCCGGGGCCACTCACGCTTTCAAAGCGCAGCCCGACCTCTCCTTCACAAAGATCCTGTGCGATGTCGCGCACCAGCCCGGCATATTTTGTTTCAATCCACTTGGTTCTGAAGGGCGTCTGGGCGGTAAAGACAAAACCACCTGAAGGGTCGTACCGGCAGGGTGTTCCGGCAAACCAGGCATCAAAGTCTTTTGTGCCGAGGCGCTCCCTCAGGCGCTCTTCAAGCGCAAGGGCAAGACCATCACCATGCTCTAACGGGCCTCCGGGAGACCCAACCCGTAGGGACATGACCAACCACCAGAATAAACCACAGGGAAAACGAGGCGCCCGCTGCAGGACGGAGAGAAGGTTGTCGTTGCGGGCGAACCAGCGGATAGTAGCAAGTGCTATTTAGGGGGTCAACAGGAAAGGAACAGCCTCCGGGTTCGGATTTGCATCGCTTGCGGATTAGGCTAAAATCCTACCCCCCGTTCGATCCAGACACTAAGCATGCGGAGAGGTGGCTGAGTGGTCGAAAGCGGCGGATTGCTAATCCGTTGTACGGAAAATTATCTGTACCCGGGGTTCAAATCCCCGCCTCTCCGCCATTTTTTGCTTCTTCCGTTGCCGGGGGCAGCGCTATTCCAAGGATCGAGGCCTCGAAGGCCAGCTGGCCATCGACGACACCCTGGGTTCTGAACAGGGAGCTGCGAAGAGAGATGCTTTCAGGTTTTGCCAGGAGATGGAGAGTGTCCCCGGGGCCCATCATTCGCCGGAAGCGTATATTGTCAGCACCCCCGAACCCGAAAACCTTATCAGTGCCCGCAACGGTACAGGTGTAAAAAGAACAGAGCTGTGCAGCGGCCTCGAGCATGAGCACTCCGGGGAAAACGGGCCGGCCGGGCATGTGTCCACGCGTCCAGAATTCGTCTTCGCCCAGGGCGCGCGCGCCGATGGCTATTTCTTCATCCGGGCTGAAATAGACGATGGAATCCAGTTGCTCAAATTCGAAACGCTGGGGGTTGACCGCGCGAATTTCTTCCCCGGTGATTTGAACACTCGCAAGATCAAGAGAGCTGATGTCGTAAAGCAGTGGCTTGGGCATGAAGACCGCGTCCAGATGGTTATGGAAGGTGAAGGTGACGAGAGATTCTGTTCGCTGGCCGCTTTCAGTTCAAGCACATCCCGGCCCTCTTGATCGAGGGTGTGTTTCTTGACAGGCGTTAGAGGAACTATAAAATCACTCTTTCAGTTTCTGGAGGCCTGGCGCCAGGCCAGCATATAAAATTGAACATCGCCGGAAACGAGTCGGCGCCGCCAGCGTGGCTGGGTTGCCTCGCCGGGGCAGCCGGGCCGGCCGCTGCATTAAGATGCCTAAATTAACCTTCAAAACACAAGCCCATCGGATTGACCGGGAGCCCCCACAGGAGGTGGCGGGCCTGGTGCTCAAGGGGTTTATTGACGCGGCCAACTACATGGCCTTCGAAAAGGCCCTGGAGCGCGCCGATGCCGAGAGCCCGCGGTTTCTGCTGATTGATTTTTCCCTGGTTAACTACATCAACTCAACGGGGATCAGCGCCCTCATCCGATTCAGCGAGACTTACAAGTCCCGGGGCGGGCTGCTTTGCCTCGCGGGCGTTTCGCGCTCCGTCGGCCTGTCCATGCATCTCCTTGGGGTCACGAGCCTGATTCCGTTTACCCAGGATGTTAAGTCGGGCAGGGACTACATCTCGGGCTTTCTTGATGGAAAAAACCCGGCCATGCCGGTATCGGCAGAGGCAGCGTCCGGGGACGCGGAAGAGGAGCAGCATGCTCCGGCCGCTCCGGCCGCACCTGCGGAAGACCCCGGGGCGGAGTCCCACGTGCTGGTTCTGTCGCCCTCGGCTACACGCTTTACCCAGGTTATGGAACATCGCTTTACCGGCCTGCGCGGCAACTACCATATGTTGAGCGATGCGGCTGAGGCCCTCCGCCGGTTTGAAGAAATCGCCCCGGACCTGGTGGTGCTCGACGAGCGCTGTGACCCGGCGGGCGACTTTGTTAACAAGGTGAAGGCGAAAAAGAAAAGGAGCCTGACCTCGGTGATCAAGCTCTATACGGACCCGGCCGCGCTGAACAAGCAGCAGGAATTCAAGATCTGGGAAAACGACTATCTTGTTGACCCTTTCGAGATCCAGGAATTCTTTGCCCTGACAGAGGCCGAGCTGGTGAGGGTCCCCAAGGACCGCAAGGTTTTCAGCCAGCAGGTGCGGTTTGATTTCCAGGGCAAAAAAGAATGCGTGGAGAACGCCTACAAGCTGAGTGACCTGGTTATCCGCCAGGCGATGGAAGAAGAGGATGACATCACCAGCCTCTACGCGGCGGTTAAAGAAGGGATCGACAATGCTGTTGCTCACGGGAACCGGCGCAAAGAGGACCAGGGCGTGGAGGTGAACTTCCTGGTCGACAACACAAAGGTTACCGTCCTTATCGAGGACCAGGGCTCCGGCTTCGACTTCGAATATTATCTTTCGAAGCTCAACCGGGAGGACGCCTTTGAAGAGGCCCGGAAACGAATTGTTGAGGAGGGAACCCGCGGTGGACTGGGAATCTTGTTGATGTCACGGTGTGCGGATCGCCTTCATTACGCCGGCAATGGTAATATATTGCGGCTTGAGAAAAACATTACGGCAATTTGATTAAGGAAGACTGATGGCAGAGCAAACAAGGGCCCACGCGCAGGGAGAAGAGTCGGGGCAGGACAGCCAGGAGTATCAAAGGCTCAGAGAAAAACTGGCGGGCTGTATAAGAACCGGCGAAATAACCCTGAGCTCCGGGAAGGTAACAGATTTCTATTTTGATGGGCGGCTGGTGTCATTGGACCCGGAAGGCTCCGTGCTGCTCGGGGGCCTGATGCTGGAGGCGATCCTGGCACGCGGGATTACTGCCGTCGGGGGGCTGACCTCCGGGGCGGATCCGCTTACGTCTTCTATCGGGGTGCTGGCGTGGCAAAGGCAGGTGCCGATGAATCTCTTCTTTGTGCGCAAGGAGCGCAAGGAGCACGGCATGCAGCAGCGAGTCGAGGGGCCGCCTATGCCAGAAGGACAGGAGCCCAGGGTGGCCCTTGTAGATGACGTCCTCACCACAGGCGGGTCTCTTCTGCAGGCCCGCGAGGCCCTGGTGGAAGAGCTTGGCGTCGAGCCCAGCCTGGCCTGTGTAATCGTCGACCGCGAGGAGGGCGGAGAGCAGAGGCTGGCGGACTACGGAATCGAAACGGTTGCCTTGTTCCGTAAAAGCGATTTTCTTTGAGAGAGGCCGAATTCTGTCCCGGCATCTCTTGACGATAGACAGGCGGAGGTGAATAATCATTCAATGCTGCCGAGGCAGCATCAGAGAAAAACAGACAGGCGGGTGTAGCTCAGTGGTAGAGCATCACGTTGCCAACGTGAATGTCGAGGGTTCAACTCCCTTCACCCGCTCCAGTTCAAAAGAGACAGCCTCTTCGCCAAGTCGAGGGGGCTGTTTTCTTTTTGCAGCCCTTTTTAAATAAGCCGCACCAGGCAGACAGCGATAAGAACGACACTTTATCACCTCTTTGGAGGCCCCCATAAGGCGGTAAGGTGTTGACACAGAACCAGTTGCATAGTTTTCCTGGAAGATATCCGGATGGGGTATTTGCCAGTTAAGCGGGGATCGAGCAGATGAAAGGGGCTGATTTGAGAAGACTTTCCGGTTAAACTATCCGGTTGCAAGGCCTTAGGAAGCTTCTCTGCTTTCTGCAGCCTTGTTCTTTCGGAAAGAAGTTCAAGTTTCGCCTCGGGGAGGCCCCTGCAAGGGGCCGTAGGTGAGACTCTCCGCACCGACCTTATAAAGCATAGAAGAACGCAGAAAAAATGACGATCGTACCAAACGAACAAGCAACCTCGGCACAGACGGGCATGCCGCCCTATCCCGGTGAAAGAATTACCACGAATGGCAATCAGCTCGTTGCCTACTACACCGAGGCGCGCATAACCGATGGCGGAATCTTTTATCCCATCACGCCTTCTACTGAGATGGGAGAGATGTACCAGCAGTCCTATGCCGAGGGCCAGCTGAGCGTTTTTGGTGAGCCCAAGATTGCAATCGAGTGCGAAGGAGAGCACGCGGCCCAGGGCGGAGCCATCGCCTATTCTGTTACGGGCAAGCGCACGGTAAATTTCACCTCCGGGCAGGGAATCGTTTATGGCGTCGAGCAGTATTATCATGCGCCCGGAAAGCTTTCGACGATGGTGCTCGAGGTCGCGGCGCGCGCGCTGACCAAGCATGCCCTCAATGTACATTGTGGACACGATGACATTTACGGCGCGCTCGATACGGGCTGGATCATGTTGTTTGCCCGGGATGCCCAGCAGGCTGCCGACCAGGCGGTGATTTTGCGCCGGGTTACCGAGCTGGCCCTGACCCCCGGTATGAACATACAGGATGGTTTCCTGACGTCCCATCTTGAGCGAACCTTCCTGGTTCGAGAGTCGGATCTTCTGCGAGAGTTTCTCGGGCGCTCCGATGACATCATCGAATGCCCGACGGAAGCCCAGAAAACTCTGTTTGGCCCCAATCGCCGGCGTGTTCCCAGGGTGATGGACCTCAAGAGCCCGGCCCTGATCGGCCCCGTGCAGAACCAGGAACATTATATGAACGGCGTTGCCGCCCGGCGGAACTGCTTTGTGGAGCCGATTCTGCAGTTCCTCAAAGAGGCCTATGAGGAGTGGGGCAAACAGACGGGTTGCCATTACGGGTTCCTCACCGAGTACATGTGTGAAGATGCCGACACGGTCTTCGTGTCGCTCGGTTCTGCGGCCGAAAACATCGAGGCCGGCGTGGACTACCTGCGCGAAACGAGGGGAGCAGGAGTTGGCTCGATCCATGTCAATGTGCTGCGCCCATTCCCCGAGGCTGAAATCGTCGAGGCCCTGGCGTGCAAGAAAAATGTCATTATCGTTGAACGTACCGATGAGCCCATGGCCGGGGACAACCCCCTTGCCCGGGACATTCGAACCGCGTTGACCAAGGCCCTGGAAAACAGCGCCGGAAAAGCACATGCGGGCATCGGGACGATCGCGCCGGAAAATATGCCCCGGATTTTCTCGGGGATTTACGGTCTGGGCTCGCGGGATTTCCGCCCGGAGGCGATCCTCGGTTGCTATGAATACGCCACCGGCCAGACCAAGAGAGCCGATGGCCTTGGGGCCGAGGATGGAGAGTCGTTCTTCACCCTGGGCATTGACCACCCCTATGAGGTGCGCTCCGAAGACACTCCATCTCTGTTGCCTGACAATGCGATTGCCGTAAGGCTCCACTCCATTGGCGGCTGGGGAATGATCACGACCGGAAAGAACCTGGCGGAGGTTATCGGCGAGATCGGCGCCTTTGTCGCTGAGCGGGGCGATGTCACAGATGAATACGGGCGCCGCGGAGAGGTCGTTCATATCAGTGCAAACCCCAAGTATGGCTCCGAGAAAAAAGGCGCGCCGACAGCCTACTTCCTGGTCGTTGCACCGGAGCGGATCCGAGTTAATTGCGACCTGCGCCATGTGAACGTGGTGCTTTGTTGTGACCCCAAGGCCTTTACTCATCTCAATCCCCTTGAGGGGCTAGCTGATGGAGGCGCCTTTATCTGGGAGTCAGATGAAACGCCCGAGAAGGCATGGCTGCGGATCCCGCCGAAATACCGCCAGGAGATTATCGACCGGGAGTTGAAGATCTTCATCCTGCCGGGTTTCGATATCGCCAAGGAGGCCACTGACCGGCCTGAGCTCCAGCTGAGGATGCAGGGTAACGCCTTCCTGGGTGGGTTCTTTGGCGTCTCTACCTTCCTCGAAGATTACGATATAGATGGCGAGCTTTTCGAAAAGATCGTTCGCGACCAGTATGTCAAAAAGTTCGGTCGCTTTGGCGATGACGTTGTCGAGGCCAACATGAAGGTCATGGTTAACGGGCGCGACCGCGTCCAGCCGGTGCCTTATGGAGAGGTTGAAGCTGACGACCTTTCCAGCATGCGCGGCGAGGCCTTGCTTCCTGCGGCCGAGGCCTGTGGTTCCGGTGGCTGCGGCAAGGAGGGTTGTGCCCCTGCCCCTGAGCAGGCTGAGCGCACCCCGCTGCACAAGACCGAGACCTTTGATGCCGAATTCCGCGCCGGGCTGGGCTACGACCAGCCGGCCTCTCCCTACTCCGCCGTCGGCATTATGGCCGCAGCCACGGGCATGACGGCCTCGAAGTATGGCGCCCGCCGCGAGACACCGATCTTTATCCAGGAGAACTGCACCCAGTGCATGGCCTGTATAACGGCCTGTCCCGACACCGCGCTTCCCAACACGGCCCATGATGTTTCGACGATTCTCGAAACCGCGGCGAACAATTATGTTACCGATGAAGGCGCGCGCAAGGCGATCATCGAAGCCCTGGGCGGCATCGATGAAAGGATCCGCGTAAAGATGTTCGAAGCCGCCAAGGCGAAGGACGAGGAAGCGCCGGCGGTGGCGAGCCTGGTGCAGGCTGAGCTGGAAGCTCTCGAAGGAGTTCCCGATGCCTCCCGCAATGAGATGATCGCGATCCTCGAAAATCTTCCGCTGGCCTATTCCAAGGTCAATGCGATCTTCCGCAGCAAAGAAAAGAAAGAGACCGGCGAAGGTGGAATCTTCTCCATTTTTGTTTCGGATCTCTGCAAGGGTTGTGGCGAATGTGTCACGGAATGTGGAGACCACGATGCTCTGCGAATGGTCGATGATGGCGAAGAGCTGAATGCGCAGATCACCTCGGCAACCAAGTTCCTTGACCTCCTGCCGGACACTCCCCAGAAGTACCTGGGCAATTACGACAGCGAAAACGCCTATGATTCCAAGCCGGCGACCCTTCGCAACCACCTCATGCAGCGTCGTAATTACGACGCCCTGGCCTCCGGCGATGGCGCCTGTGCCGGCTGTGGTGAGAAATCGATTCTGCACGGGCTGGCCTCGGTGACGGAGGCCTTTATGCGCCCCCTCTACCATCGCAAGGCAGAGCGCCTTACGGAAAAAGCGGCCCAGCTTGAAAAAGAGGGAGAGGCGATCCTGGCGAAATGGAAGGGAGATGACGAGGAGGCCCATGAAATCTTCAGCCGCTGTGTCTCACACGTCATTATGGGGCTTGGTGGTGATTCCGATGCCGACACCCGTGCCCGCCTGGAGGAATACGGCGAGATTACGAACGAGGAGCTGATCAGGGTCCTTGTAACCGTTCTGCGCCAGGAGGCCTTCAACCACAGAGAGCTCCAGCCGGTCGATGGCCGCCTCGCTAATGGAATGTCCGTCATGGCGATGGGTGCCCACACGGGGTGTAACACGGTCTACGGGTCGACACCGCCGAACAACCCGCACCCCTATCCCTGGATGAATTCGCTCTTCCAGGACGGCACGACCATCAGCTGGCTCTTTGGAGAGAGCTTCATGCTCGACAATGCGCGCCACTCGATTGTCCCGGAGCGCCTCGCTGACCGCCTCCTTGAGGATGAGAAGCCCTGCGAGGGTGATTATTTCGATTACAGCCATTTCACCGACACGATCATGACCGACCTCGAGGTCAAAGAGCTGCCCAAGGTCTGGGCCATCGGAGGAGATGGCGGCATGGGAGATATCGGCTTCCAGAATGTTTCCAAGGTTGTCGTTCAGAACCGGCCAAACGTCATGATCCTCATGCTCGACACGCAGGTTTATTCCAACACCGGCGGACAGAACTCAGATCTCTCGCCAATGACCGGTGGCTTTGATATGAACCAGATGGGCGCGGCCACGCAGGGCAAGCTGGTTGAGCTGAAGAACCCCGCGGAGTGTTTCACCAGCGGTCACGGCTCTCCCTATGTCACGCAGGTGTCGATGGCGGATGAAGCCAAGTTCTACCGGACGGTCCTGGAGGGCCTCGAGTACAGGGGTACGGCGTTTTACAAATGCTTTACCACCTGCCAGCCTGAGCACGGCGTCGCTGACGACATGGCCTCTGAACAGGCCCGCCGCGTGCGCGACAGCCGCAGCCTGCCCGAGTTCGTTTTCAACCCGGCCGTTGGAGAGCTTTATGACGAGTGTCTCAGCCTCCAGGGTAACCGGCATGTTGACCGGGACTGGATGTCGGCGCGTTTCAAGGAGACCAAGGAAAGCTACAACTATACGGTTGCTCATTGGTGCGCGAGCGAGAAGCGCTTCCGTCAGCACCTCAAGCGCATTAAGGAAAGCGACACGGCCGGGAAGATCCACCTCGACAATATTCTCCTGCGGGTAACCCAGGACGATGTGGTCTCCAGGCGTTTTGCCAGCACCAGCCACCGTGCCTATATCCCGGACTTCGGGGTCTATATGGGCGTAGAGGATAACAATGGCCGCTTCAGCTATATGACGCTCTCGCGCCAGATGGTTCTGTATTGTATCGAGCGCCGCAAGGCCTGGCGCCTCCTGCAGAGCAAGGCCGGCATTGTTAACCTCGACTACCAGGCGCAGTGCGCCCTCCTCAAGAAGGTCGACGACGGAGATATCTCCCAGGAAGATTTCTTCGACAACGCCCAGCAGTTCTTCGAGGAAGAGCTCGAGGTGCTCAAGGCTGCGGCCAAGGCTGAAAAGGTTGTCCTCAAGGCTGCGGAGAAGGCTGCGGCAGAGGCTGCAGCGGAAGCCGCTGAGAAGCTTGCCGCGGCCAAGGCTGAGGACGAGCAGCCCGAAGACAAGCCTGCGGCGGACGAGCAGTCCGAAGACAAGCCTGCGACGGACGCATAGGCCGCTGCCCCACCCGGGGCGCCCGAGAAAATGATAAACACCGCTTGCCTGCAGGCCGGTGCTGAGACGATGCTATAGGCCTTGCGGGTCTTTTCACTTTATTTAAAGAGCAATGAAAATGCGCAGCAGCACCCTGTTTGTCCTGTTTTTGATGGCGGCCACTGCCCGGGGGGCCGAGCAACCGAACATTCTCTGGATTACCAGCGAAGATCACGGACCCGAGATGGGCTGTTACGGCGACAAGCTCGCCTCCACTGCGAATGTTGATGCCCTGGCAAAGAAGGGAATGCTCTTCAAGCTGGCCTGGTCCTGTGCCCCGGTCTGCGCACCGGCACGCACTACGATTATCACCGGGATGTACCCGCCCTCTATTGGTGGCCAGCATATGAGGAGCATGGTCAAGGTGCCGGCCCACGTACGCTTCTACCCGACCTTTCTGCGTGAGCAGGGCTACTACTGCACCAACAACTCGAAAACCGACTATAACGTCAGCAGCGCAGGGGGAACCGGCTGGAACGAGTCTTCCCGGCGGGCGCACTACAAGAGCCGCAAGAAAGGCCAGCCCTTCTTTGCGATCTTCAACTCCACGGTGAGCCACGAGAGCCGGGTTCGTGCCGGCGGCCATAAGCCGGTTCTCGACCCGGCGAAGGTCAGGATCCCGGCCTACCATCCGGACAATGCCGAATCGCGCAAGGACTGGGCCCAGTACTACGATATCGTCTCCCGCGCGGATGAGATCGCCGGGCGCCACCTCGCGGAGCTGGACAAGGCCGGGCTCACCGGGGACACCATCGTATTTTACTACGGCGATCACGGCTCGGGCCTGGCCCGGGGCAAGCGCTGGACCTACAACTCGGGCCTCTCGGTCCCGATGGTCGTGTTCTTCCCGCCCAAATGGAAACACCTGGCACCGAAGGAATACGAGGCCGGGGGGAAGAGCGACCGCCTGGTGAATTTTGTCGACCTGGCCCCCACCCTCCTCAGCCTTGCCGGGGTTAAGCCGCCGGCCTGGATGCAGGGACATGCCTTTGCCGGCAAGCATCAGCAGGAAAAGCCGAAATACATGTTCGGTTTCCGCGGCCGGATGGATGAGCGCTATGACTTCATCCGTACCGTTACCGATGGACGCTACCACTACATTCGCAACTACAACCCCCACTTCATCTATGGCCAGTACGTCTCCTACAACTTCGTGACGAAATCAACAGCGGCCTGGAAGCGCGACTACGATGCAGGCAAATTGAATAAGGCCCAGTCTCACTTCTGGAAGCTCAAGCCGACCGAAGAGCTCTATGATCTCTCCGCGGACCCCGACGAGGTGAACAACCTGGCGGAGTCCCCCGCCCACCAGGACAAGCTCAAGGAGCTGCGCAAGGCCCAGCAGGATTGGTGCCGGCGGATTCGCGACCTTGGCTTCCTGCCGGAGGGAGAGATCCACAGCCGCAGCGCAGGCTCCACGCCGCGGGAGATGGGAAAAGATGACAGCAAGTATCCCTACGACAAGATCTTTGCAGCGGCCGATCTTGCCACCATGCGCGGCGCTGACCAGCTCCCCGCGGTGAAGAAGCTCTTGAAGGACTCCGACAGCGCCGTTCGCTACTGGGGGGCCGTTGGCATACTCAACCGAGGCGCAGCCGCGGTCAAGGCCTCTGAAAAGGAGCTCCTGGCGGCGCTGG
The DNA here is from genome assembly GCA_964615885.1 of uncultured Planctomycetia bacterium. Taxonomy (GTDB): domain Bacteria; phylum Planctomycetota; class UBA8108; order UBA8108; family UBA8108; genus UBA8108. The sequence continues at coordinate 23,120 of CAZTRG010000118.1, forward strand.
AGGACGACTCTTCCTATGTGCGCATCGCGGCCGGTTACGCCTTCGGTAAATATGGGGGGCAGCCGCAGCAGAGAAAAGGCATCGATGCCCTCGTGGCCGTTGCGCCCTGGAAGAAGGGCTCGGATGTTTTTGTCTCGATGGCGGCTCTCAACGCCATCGACAAGCTCGACAGCAAAGCAGGCTATGCCCTCGAGGCCATCCGCGCCCTTCCCACCAGTGGCGGAGCCTCTCCCGATGGCCGGTACAATAAATACGTTGCCCGGATTCTCGGCAAAACCGTCCAGGATCTCAGTAGCGGCGGGCAACCCTCTCAGAAGAAAAAGAAGCGGAAAAAGAAATAAGCCCCGGGTGGCGAAAGGGAGGTGAGGCAGTGCCGACAATTAAACTACGGGCCGCTATGGTGTTGAGCGTGGGCCTTTTACTTCTGCTGGCTGGCTGGCTCGAAGGCGCGGAGCCGAACCAGCCGGCGCCGCGGATTCACAAGGAGCCGTTTACCGTAGCCGGGCGCCCCGCCTTCGTGATTCGTCCCCCGGAGAAAAAAATAGAGCCCATTCCCTGGGTTCTCTACGCTCCCACCCTGGGGGCGAACCTGCCCGGCAAATCGGAGGCCTGGATGTTTGAGCGCTTCCTGGGTGCCGGGATTGCCATTGCGGGAGTCAACGTTGGCGAGTCCTACGGAAGCCCTGCCGGGCGCAAGATCTATACCGCGCTCTATGAAAAGCTGGTGAAAGAGGATGGTTTCGACACGAAGGCGTCCCTGCTGGCCCGCAGCCGGGGGGGCCTGATGCTCTATTGCTGGGCAGCGGAAAACCCTGAAAAGATTCGCTGCATCACAGGGATCTACCCGGTCTGTAACCTGGCCAGCTACCCGGGGCTGGGCCGTGCCTGTGGAGCCTATGGAATGACGCAGGGGCAGCTGGCCGAAGCACTGGTAAAACACAACCCGGTCGACCGCCTCGCTCCTCTTGCCGCGGCGGGCGTTCCGATCTTTCATATCCATGGTGACAAGGACCGGGTGGTTCCCCTGTCGGCCAACTCCGGCCTGGTCGCAGAGCGCTACAAGGCTGCCGGGGGACTCATGGAGCTCGAGGTCGCCTCCGGGCAGGGGCACAAATTGTGGCGCGGCTTCTTCGAGTCCCAGCGGCTGGTGGATTTCCTGGTCTCCTATGCTGCGGATGTCCCTTACGGATATGTCGGCTCCTGGCGCGGCCATCATGTCGGCAGCAAAAAGATCGGCAACGGCTCCATCGTTATGGTCGCCCCTTCCTGGGGGCTCACCGCCGCACATGTGGCGAGCGTCAAGGCCCGGGCGCCGAAGACGCGCAACGTTAAGGTCGCCTTCGGCCGCAAGGTCGAGGTCCAGGTGGAGCAGGCCTTCATCGCGCCAAAGGGGGACATCGCCCTGGTCCGTTTCAAGCGAGCCCTCAAGGGCATCCGGCCGGTGGGCGTGCTCTCCCAGGTGCTTGAGGAGAAGCACGGTGCGCTCACCTTCACCATGGCCGGCCACCAGGGAGGAAGACACCACCACCCCGGTCGCCGGGGCATCGGGCGCGGGCTTAAATTTCGTCATTATCCGGGCAAGGACGGGACTCCGGGCAAGGGAGGAGACAGCGGCGGGGCCTATGTGATTGACCACCCCGGCAACGACAGGGATGTCCTCTTCGGCATCGTCAGCGGCGGTGTGCGGATCGGCGGCAAGAGCTATGGGCGGGGAATCCAGCCGGCGGCGGTTCGCGGCTGGATTGACCGGACGATGGCAAAGAGCGGAGAGAAAGTCCGCTGGGTGCCCAAAAGCAAGGCGCTCCCACCTTCCGGCAAGTCGAAGCCGGGCAAGGGCAAGAAGGCCGGCTAGGGCCGGCGGCGGCTTTTCCCGCGCTGGCGGCGCGAGCGGTCCGTGATCGGGGTCTTCGGCTTCCACTGGATGCCGGCCTTGAGGCCCTCGGCTTCGTGTTTCTCGAAATCTTTTGGCGGGGGATTGTAGAGAGCGAGGGCTGCAATGAGCTGCTTGCGTACATTCTCGGGCCGGGTTTCTCCGCCGATGGCCAGCAGGGGCGTGGCGTGGCGCCCATAGGGCTCGGGTGCAACAAGCGCATACCCGGCAGCCGGTTTCTCCCCCTTGATGTAGCGGGCATATTCTGCCGCATCGCTAACCGGCACATAGAGCGCACGCCCGATGACCTCTTTGCTCCAGGCGATGGGCTGCAGCGCTTTTTCCAGGCGGGCCCGCTCGGCGGGCGTCTCGGCGTAAACCACCAGCAGAGGTTGGTTATCGCAGGCGGCGACATTGACGGCCATGCGCAGGTCGCTGAGATAGGGGAGCGCCTGCGGGGCGCCTGCGGCGCCGTTCTTTCCCGGATAGGCCAGGGCGATGACGCCCATCGACTCCACCATCCTCGCAGCAGCGGCCTTGTTCAGCTCGGCGGCTCCGGGCTCGTCTGCGCGTCGATGGGGGGCGCCGCCGAAAACCTGGGCGGGCGAGCGATCCGCCTCGGAGAGCCGGGTTTTTCCATCCGGGGAAAGCATGGCAAACATGGTGTTGGCAATCTCCCCGGTGTAGCTCACGTAGAGCCGCTTCATGAAATTAACTTCGTCCTGGTTTTCATAGGTGGCCAGGCGAATGCAGACAAAGGGCCTCGATGCCTCGACGGTGGCCCTGGTGGACAGGAAACTCCCGTCCATTCCCTGCTTACCCTTTCACCAGATGCCGGGAACCTGGTGGAGGCAGGCGAGTCCGGACACCAGCAGGATGGGGCGGCCGGTTCGTGTGGCCTCGGCAAGCCCGCCCTTGAGGGTTCCGTGCCAGGCAACCTGGGGTTCTCCTCCCGATGCAGACACCCCGGGGGAGAAGAGCGTTGTGAGCAGGGGGAGAAAGAGGAGAGTTCGAGTCATGGTTTCCCGCCAGGGGTTAAAAGAAGCACAGCCGCTATTTTACTTCCCCGGAGGGAGAGGGCACAGGGGAATGCGCGGCTTATGAGCCGGCGGGGGCGGCAGC
>CAZTRG010000119.1:0-6121 GCA_964615885.1 uncultured Planctomycetia bacterium
GGGCTGGGGGAGCAGCCTGCAAGACCGGCCACCAGGAGCAGAAATAAACCCCGGGCTGCGCTCAGCCGATTGCTGGGGATACTATTTGTCGGCATGTTTCCTGATCATCTCCCGCAGCTCGATATTGGCTGCGCTGTGCCCGGGCTCCCGGAGAAGTATTTTCCTGTAGTGAAGTGCTGCCCGGGAATACCTCCCCGCCTGCCGTAAAGACCGCGCCAGCAGGAGGCGGGCAGGGAAAGAATCAGGGTCAAGCTGCAAGGCCTGCCAGGCATGACTTGAGGCCTGGTCGGTGTCCCTGGTACCGAGGTGAAAGTTCCCGGCCTGAACCCAGGCAGAGATGTTCCCGGGCTCTCTCCTGCAACGCTGGGAGAAGTTGTTGGCCTGCCTTTGCCGTGCCTGCTCTTTTTTCTGCAGACTGCTAAAGACAGCAAGGGCCTCCCTGGCGCCCACCCGGTCGCCGGCCCACCGCAGTGATTCAGACAGCAGGAAGGCGGCCTCGATATAGCCCGCATCCAGCTTCAGGGCCAGGCGAAAATCCGCCGCTGCAGGTTCATACCTCCCCAGGGCGTAGGAGCATCTTCCGGACAGGTATTTGATCTCGGAGGTTTCAAGCTTCCCCCCAATGGACCTGAGAACCTCCAGCCCCTCCATCGGACGGTCAAGCGCAAGGAGGGCTCGAGCCCGGTAGATACAGGAGTAATAATCTGGAGTCGAGCCGCCGGCCGGCCCCCTCAGCTTCTCTTCCGCCCCAGCATAATCACCCTTCTCGTAAAGAAGCACTCCGAGGCGAAAGGTAACCTGGAGCCCCGCAGCATCCCCACTGAGGGTCCGAAGCAGCTTCTCTGCCGCCTGCGAATCCCCCTTTGCCGCAAGCGCTTCTGCCTTGCAGTAGATGTACCTCGGATCGCCATGGTACTCCTGCGGACAGCCCCTGAGGGCCACTTCAACCTTTTGCGGAAGCCGCATTTCAAGGTAACACTGGGCCAGGAGGATCGCCGTCTCTGCACGGCCCTGCGGATCTTCCGCCTTGCCGGGCTGCTTCCCGAGGATTCCAGCAGCTGCCTCGAAATCTCCTGCCTGCAGCAGCTGATCCAGCTGCGAGGAGGGTGGAGCCAGCAGAAAATAGAATGCAGCCAGCAGGCCCGGGCCCATCAATCTGCCCTCTTCTCGCCTTCGGCGCAGGCAGGCTCCTGCCCTGCTGCCGCCCGGGAATAAACCAGCAGGCGCTGCGACATCTCCTCTTTGAGGCCTTCGTCAGAATCGCCGAGGAGGTGGATAGCTATTTCCTGGGCCTGTGCTGCCTCTTCGTGTTTGCCGATCAGATGATAGGCCTGGGCCATCGAATCATACATCCTGGGATTTTTTTCACCGGACATGTCGACACCTTTGGAATAAGCAACTGGCTCAGCAGTTAATATACATCGAATCGCCCTCTTGTTGACCAACTAGAGCCGCCTTGCAGCAGGACTCAAAATAGCGTCTCCTTAATCAACGGGGATCTTTTCTCCCCCTTTTCCTCTTCAGCCCCTGCCTGTAAACTTAGGCCGTCATGAGCCATCAACACACACTCAGTGAACTCGCCGAGCTGCTCAACGGAGCCCTCCACGGCGACGGCGATCTCACGGTCAAGTCTCTTGCGTCGATTTCCAATGCCTCCGCCGATGACCTGGCCTACCTGGATAACAGGAAGTTTGAAAAAGAGCTGGAGGCCACCAAGGCCTGCTGCGTCCTTGTTGACAGGGAGATCGAGGCCCCGGATTCACTCAACATTATCCGGGTCGATCAACCGCTTGCTGCCTGGGCTGCAATCCTCGAGCTCTTCCACCCCCGGAGGCGGCTTTTTGACGAGGTCTCCCCCGCCGCCCACATCGGCAGCGATGTCTCCATAGGAGAAGGCGTCGGTATCGGGCCGGGTGCGTGGATCGGCGATGGGGCCAGCATCGAGGCACAGACAGAAATCTACCCCGGTGCCACAGTCGGCCCTGGAGTCGTGATCGGGGAAGATTACCAGGTCTACCCCGGAGCCCAAATAAACCATGGCTGCCGAATTAGCAAGCGGGCCATCATTCATAGCGGAGCCGTCATCGGCGCCGATGGCTATGGCTTCGCGCAGGTCCCCACCGGGGATCCGGCCGAACCCGTCCTTCACAAAAAGGTACAGCAGGTCGGCAACGTGGTTATAGAAGACGACGTGGAGATCGGCGCCAATACAACCATTGACCGGGCCGCCCTGGACACGACTCTTATTGCCCGGGGTACAAAGATCGACAACCAGGTGGTGATTGGCCATAACGTCCAGACCGGCCGCCACTGCCTGCTAGTTGCCCAGGCCGGGATCGCCGGAAGTGCCCGCCTCGGAAACTATGTAACCATGGCAGGGCAGTCTGGGATCGGAGGGCATCTTGAGGTGGGAGATGGCGCTATTATCGGCGGCAAGACAGGGGTTATGCGGAGCCTGGAAGGCGGCAATGTCTACCTCGGGATCCCGGCCCTGCCTGCCATGACTACCAAGCGGATATATGCCGCAATGGAAAAGCTCCCTGAGTCCCGCCGGAAAATTTCCCAACTCGAAAAGCGAATTGCCGAGCTGGAGAGGCGCCTCGGAGACTCTTCCGGGGAAGACAGCTGATCAGACCAGCTCTTCGAGGATGCCATCCAGCCTCGGAGCCAGCCTCTCCCAGTGGTATTTTGCCGCAGCCGCCCTTGAGGCCTTCGTCAGCTCTTCGGGATCAAGCTGCAGGACCTCCTCCAGGAAGCCGGCCAATTGAGCCGGATCCTCGTAGAGGCAGCGCGCGTGAAGCTCGGGAGGGAGGATTTCCGGATAGCTCAGCGCCTTCGGCAACACCGGGACACAGCCGAGATACATTGCCTCAACCACAGATATGCCAAAGAATTCATGTGCAGCAGTAGAGACAACAACCCGGGAGCGCGCCACCGCTCGAAGATAATCCAGCTTGTCTTCAAAGAACCCGAGATGAAGCAGCCTGTCACCGAGTAAATCAGGGAGATTCCGGAAGGCCGGGTAGGCGCCGTCGAATGACTCCCCACAAATAACCACCCTGAAATCAACACCAAGCTCAACCAGTCCGGCCAGGGCCTCGACCAGCAGCTCCGGGCGCTTGTCATACTCCCACCTGTGGTTCCAGAGAATCACCGGAGGGCCATCATCGGCCCCGACGCCCTCGCCAAGGACCTCGTCATGCTGGGCAAAATCGATCCCGACAGGAAAAACTCCAGACTTAGCCTCAACCCTGTCGGCCAGGTCCTCCGGGACCCCATCGGCCATCAAGGAGAGGGCATCCCGGGTGGCCTCGAGAAATTCACCCCGGTGGTAGCTGGAGTTGAAAAGAACCTTGTCGGCAGCAAGGCAGGAGCTCAGGTTGATCCACCCGTAGTCATGATCTCCGCTGGAGTGCCGGCTGACCGGATAGCTTGCCTGGTTCTCATGAAAATAAAGCAGGGCGGGAATTCCACGATAGGACTCGGGGCAGATCGCTCTCCAGTCAGCAAGGTTCAGGAAATCGGAGGCGAGGATCAGGTCGGGCTCCTGCCCCGGGGCCTCCCGGCAGGCAAGATCGGAAAAATAATAGGCCGAGCCTCGCATCCTCCATTTCCACTTACGACCCGGCAAAGACCAGATCTTCACATCATGGCCGGAGTAGCGCCTGTAGCCCTCCAGGAAAACACTGTGAGAGATATTGTAATAGGGCTCAAGGGCCAGGATTTTCAGAGAGCTGGGCATATCCAAATGTTGCACCGCTGATGGTTGTAGACGCCATGATTTTGGCACATGATATATCCCGAACCATGACTGACTCCAAGGAAACACCCAAATCCCCTGAAGATCTCCAGAAGGAGCTGCAGGATTTCATCAAGAAATTCGGCGGGGACGTGATGGCTTTCCCCTCCAGCCCGATGGCGCCGGAGGCCGGCGAAAGCCCCGAGGCTGACAAGCCCCCCGAAGATGAGGTGCCCGAAGCGGTACTTGATTTCGACATGAACCCCACCCAGGTCAAGGCCTACCTTGACCGCTTCGTCATCGGGCAGGACGAGGCCAAGCGCACTCTCTCTGTGGCTGTTTGCGACCACTACAACCATGTAAAAAGAGTGCTCGGCACCCAGGATGGCAAGGACAGCAAGGGGAGCAGCCCCGCCTCGGAGTATGTCAAACAGAATGTCATCCTCCTGGGCCCCACAGGTGTGGGCAAGACCTACCTGATCAGAATACTGGCACAGCTCATCGGGGTTCCCTTCGTAAAGGCCGATGTGACAAAATTTTCCGAGACCGGCTATGTGGGCGGAGATGTAGACGACCTGGTCAGGGAGCTGGTGCGAATGTCCGATGGCAACGCAAGGGTTGCCTCCCACGGCATTGTCTTTCTCGATGAAATCGACAAGATTGCAGGCGCCCAGACCTCCCAGGGCCGGGACCCCAGCGGCAGGGGCGTCCAGGTCGGGCTCCTGAAGCTCATGGAGGAAACAGAGGTCAATCTCAGGAACCCCATGGATATCAGCGCCCACCTGCAAAGCATGATGCAGGGAAGAGGCAGCGGCGGGGCCAGCACCATCAACACCCGGCATATCCTGTTCGTCGTCAGTGGGGCCTTCTCGGGGATCGACCAGATCATCGAAAAGCGCCTGAGCGAACACAACATTGGCTTCGGGGCCCCCTCCAGGAAGGAACAGGAAGATGAATCGAGTGCGATCCTTCAGAATGTCCGGACAAGTGACTTTGTAGAATATGGATTTGAACCTGAGTTCATCGGGCGCCTCCCTGTGCGGGTGGCCCTTGATGAGCTGACTGACAACGACCTGTTCCGCATCCTCCTGACCTCCGAGGGGTCCATCCTTAAACAATACCGCCAGAGCTTCCAGGACTACGGAATCGACATCGCCTTCGAGGATTCCGCCCTCCAGGAGGTTGCCTCAAAAGCTGCGGACGAAAAAACCGGAGCCCGCGGGCTGATGAGCGTCCTCGAATCCTGCCTGCGCAACTTCAAGTTCAACCTCCCCGGCACCCGGATCGACAAGCTGGCCATGACCGCCGACCTGGTACAGGATCCGGTAAAGGTCCTTGGCGAGGTCATGCAGGATCCGGCAGCGGCAGCAACCCAGTATTTTTTCTTCATCGTCCGGGAGTTCGAGGCTGAGTTTGCGCGGCGCCATGGAGTCATGTTGAGCCTGGATGATGATGCCGTCCCTGCGGCCGCCGGCCTGGCCAACCAGAAGGAGATGCCGGTTAAGGACTACCTCTGGGACCACTTCAGCGAACACGTGGACTTCCTGCAGAAAATCTGTGAGAAATCCGGCTCTTTCGAGCTGGCCATCACCCCCGACATACTCGTCAACCCCGGCTCTGGGGCAGAGACCTGGCTGGGGAAGGACAACAAGCCGGCCGCTAGAGATTGAAGGGGCCGGCTGCCGGCATCAGATCGACCGCTCTTTCCAGGTTCCTCTCCTGAACCAGAAGATCAGGAGCACCCCCTTGGCAGCTGCGGTCGCAGCGATCACCCACCATACCCCTGCCACACCTGAGCCTTCTACCGAGGCAACCCAGGCCACCAAGGGAATCCTGGTTGCCGTAATGGAGGCGCTCAGCAGCATCGGAGAAAGGGTCAGTCCGGCCCCACTGAAGGCTCCTCCCAGGACGAGATCACAGGACTGGAAAATAAGGCTCCAGGAGGTAATCCTGAAATAAAGCGCAGCGCCGCTTGTGACCGCCAGGCTGTCCCTGGCCCCTCCTGCCAGGAAGATGGAGGCGATCTCTTCGCCAAAAAGGAACAGAACCACTCCCCAGGATGCGCTCAGGCAGGCACATTGCAAAACCGCCCTCCAGGCCATCCGCTCAGCGATATCGGTCCTGCCCTCCCCCATGTAGCGTGCAACCAGGCTCGAGGCGGCGGCCGAATAGGCGGTGTAGATCACCCATGCAAAACCCTCAACCCTGTGCCCGATGGAAAGAGCCGCAACCGCATTGGACCCTCCCTTCTCATTAATAAACCCGGTGATCACCAGGTAAACCAGGGAGAAGAAGATCCCCGCCATGGCAACAGGCTGCCCGATCCGGGCTAATCGCCACTGCATTGCGGGGTCCAGGCCGAGCTTCCCGGGCCTGCCCAGC
>CAZTRG010000120.1:0-4966 GCA_964615885.1 uncultured Planctomycetia bacterium
AGCTGAATTCCGTCGCCGTTCCACGCCAGTGACCCGCCCTTGTTGGCAAGCTGCATCGAGGTGTAGCGTGTGTGTTGAGCCGAGACACGGGCCATCAACTGGTCCACCGAGACCGTGTTGCGGTCGGCCTGCCCGAGCTTCCCGCCGGTCAGCCAGATCTTGCTGCAGTTGTGGTGATGGCCCATTCCATGCGGGTGATAAAGTCCGCTGATGGGAGTGATATTCGCACGATGCCTCTCCAGCGGCTTCAGCGACCTGGAGAATTTATAGTCGGCACCGGCCCTGGTGATCTGGTAGTCGAGCGTGTTGACGCCATTCGGCATGTAGATAAACACGCTCCGCCCAGGCCTTGCGGCTGGCTTGTCTTCGGCCCGCAGAGGCCGCATGCAATCGAGCAAGGGCAAGGCCAGGGATGCTCCCAGGCCCCTCAGGGCCTCGCGCCGGTTCATCAACCAGCTCTGAGAAAGAAAATGTGCCATGGTGAGTCTCCTTCAATCGGACAGGCAAATCTGCTGCTGACAGGACAGGCTGACACGCACCCTGCGCTACCAATTTACCATTCAAACAACCCTATTGAAAAGAAACGGCCCTGTGGAAAACTCACCCACAAATAAACAGGCTCCGGCCTGAGCCCTTGCCGGCCGCAACTTTCGTACCCGGGAGAAAAAAGCTGCCTGGAGGGATCCTTCCGGATTGATTTACCTGACCCGGCGACGAAGAAGGAAGGGATCAAACTGGTCATTGGAGTCATAGGCAAAGGGCTCCCAGCCTGGAGGGTTCTGCCCACCGGAGGTCTTGATTTGCCACTGTTGCTCAGGATCCCACTGGCCAGTGGTGCGACGGCGCAGAAGAAATGGATCCGATTTGTCGTTCGAGTCGTAGGCAAAGGGCTCCCAGCCCGGAGGGATCTTTCCGTTCGAGGTCTTGATTTGCCACTGTTGCCTGGCATCCCATTTGCCGGCCGAAGAACTCCCCCTGCCAGGCTTGCTGCTGCTCTTGCCAGTGGTGCGATTTTTCTTGTCGGGCTGGCTGCTGCCTTTGACGATAACGCGACTCTTGCTGTCGGGTGCACGACGGCGCAGCAGGAAGGGATCAAACTGGTCATTCGAATCGTAGGCAAAGGGCTCCCAGCCCGCAGGAATCTTCCCATTGGAGGTCTTCACCTCCCACCTTTGCCGGGCGGCAGCCGTGTCGTTCGTGCAGCGGCGCAAGAGGAAGGGATCGAATTTGTCCTTATAATCGTAGCCGAAGGGTTCCCAGCCCGCAGGGATCTGCCCGTTGGAAGTTTTCACTTCCCACTTTTTCCGGCCGAAAGCCTTGTCTGTCGTGCAGCGGCGCAGAAGGAAGGGGTCAAATTGGTCGTTCGAGTCGTAGGCGAAGGGTTGCCAGCCCACAGGGATCTGCCCACTAGAGGTCTTAATTTTCCACTGTTGCCCGGCTGTAATCTTATCTTTCGCATTCAACATGCAGGCCATCCCGGCCAGGAGAGCAGTTGCGGCCAGGACCCCCAGGGTTTGTTTTCTCATCTTTCTTCCTTTGTCTTGGACCGTCTCAACCTGTTAACTGAAACCAGGGGACGGGCTCAAAAACTGAACCGCCATTCGCCCCGAGGAACGCTGGACTGACTCAAAATAACCGCCACCTCAGCTTAACGGGCATCCGGAACCATAGAAAACCATTTCCTGTGAGGCATTCAAACGTGAAACTCTCGAAACGAACCATTCTCCTCATAGTATGCCTGGCATGCTGCATCTGGCTAACCGGCCAGGGTGTCCATAGAAGGCCACTGGGCGATACGCTCAGTGCTGCCCCCACCCCCCTGGCCCCCGGTATTGCGGACTAAAAAGGAGCCGCGGCCGGGGAAGCTCCCAGGTTCGGCGAGAGCCGGCTGGTCAGGAACCTCAAAGCCGGCAAGACCCAGACAGTGGTCACCTATGGCACGAGTCTCACCGCCGGCGGAGCCGGGGTGAAGCAGCTCGACGAAGCTCTCAAGGCAAGATGGCCCGGCCAGGTTCGCGTCATCAACAGCGGCGCAGGGGCGATGTGGTCGACCTGGGGGGTCGAGAACCTGGATGCTCGCGTCATTGCGAAGAAGCCGGACACTCTCTTCATCGAGTTCGCAATCAACGACGCCTACCTCGACTACAAGACGCCGGTGGCCAGGGCTCGCTCCAATCTCGAAAACATGATCCGCCGGGTGCTGTCCGCCCGCGCCGAAACAGAGATCGTCCTGATGACGATGAACCCACCGGTCGGCAACCACCTCAAGGCACGCCCGGAGATCAAGAAATACTACGAGATGTACCGGCAGGTGGCCCTGGACCGGGGTCTCAAGCTCATCGATCATGCGCCGCACTGGGAGCGAGTCCTCGAACACAACCGCCATGTCTTTCAGCGCTTCGTTCCTGACGGTATTCACCCTGGAGCCGAAGGCTGCGCCGAGGTAACCACGACAACGCTGCTCACCTGTCTCGGCGTGCCACCCATCAAGGCGCCGGGCAAGATCAAGGTGCTGCTGGTCGGCGGCAGGGGTTCCCACGACTGGGCCGGGTTCTACGACATCCTCGCTCCCCTGCTCAAAAAGACAGGAGACTTCGTCCTCGATCTCACACTCGAGATCAACGCCCTCAGGACATCCTCCATTTCGAACTACGACCTCGTGCTGTTCTACGGGCCCGGCGGCGATTTCACCGACCCCGCCCAGGAGCAGGGTCTCCACGACTTCGTCAAAAACGGCGGAGGACTCGCCGGCGTACACGCCGCCGGCGCCTTCAAGAAATCCGACGTGTACTGGAGGCTGCTGGGCGGGCGGTTCACCACCCACCGGGGCGGCCGCTTCACGATCCGGATCATGGACGACAAGCACCCCGTGACCGCCCCCTTCAAAGACTTCCAGATCCACGATGAAACCTATCAAAACCAGTACCATCCCGACTTCAAGCTCCACAGCCTGTTCCGGATGGACCGCGGCCAGGAGCAGCAATCGATGGGCTGGGTGCAGGACTACGGCAAGGGAAGGGTCTTCAATACGACCCTCGGCCACGACGGAAATGCGTGGAAGAGCGAGACCTTCCAGCAGATCCTTCGCCGCGGCCTGTACTGGGCCGCCGGCCGTGACCCGAAGTAACCAGGCAACAAGGTCGCCGGGGACTCTCAGCCCTCGAGCGACCAGTCGCCGCGGTAGTCGATTTTCTTGAGGAGCTTGTCGGCCTCGGGGTCGCCGAGAACCTTCTCATGCTTTGCATCCCACCTGAGGGGGCGCTTCAGGGCGTCGGAAACGTAACCGAGATGTCCCGGGGTGATCGAGCGATGCCCCGTCTCGGCCGGGCAGATACACTCCTTGCGTGCCAGGACTCCGTCGACGAAGTTACGCCGGTGGTCAGGTGACCTGTAGGCCCTGGTCTTCCCGGGATCGAAGCCGTCGCGGACCCACTCCGGGTTGGAGGCCTGGAAGGCCCGGCGGTCGGCGTAGACCCAGCCGTCCTCCCCGAAGAAACGCACCCCGCGGCCAACCTTGTTGGAGATCACGATGGTGGCTCCACCCTCGTACTCAGAGCGGATCGTGTAGTCGATCGGGCTGTCGTAGATTCCCTTCTCCGGGTAGCGGAAGTTCTGCGCCTCGACCTTGATCGGCCCGCTCTTGTCGAGACCAAGTCCCCAGTGAGCGATATCGTTGTGATGCCCGATCCAGTCCATGAGGTTACCGCCACCGTAGTCTAGCGCCCAGCGCCACTTGAAGTGGAGCCGGTCAGGATGAAAGGGCAGCTTACGGCTGGGGCCGCACCAGAGTTCGTAGTCGAGGTGCCCAGGAATTGCCTGCGCAACCCTAGCCTCTTCCTGCGTCGACTCGCCCGTGGGCAAGCCGACATGGACCTCCTTCACCCTGCCGATGTGCCCGTTCAGCACCACCTCGACAGCCCTCCTGAAGAAGGAATTCGAGCGCTGCTGCGAGCCAACCTGGAAGATCCGCTTCTGCCTGGCGACCTCCCGGTAGAGAACCTGCCCCTCACCGAAGAGATGAGTGATCGGCTTCTCGCCGTAGACATCCTTACCATTGCGGACCCCCTCAAGGCACGCAAGCGCGTGCCAGTGATCAGGAGTGGCAACGACAACGGCGTCGATGTCCTTGCGGGCGCAGAGCTGGCGGAAGTCCTTGTAGATCTCGCAGCCCTTCCCGAAGAGCTTCTCCGCGAGGGCCTTGCCCTTGCCGGCATGAACCTGGTCAGGATCAGCCACGGCGACGAACTGGACCTCCTTGCACTGCCGCGAGAAGTCACCCATCAGGTCGAGCCCCTTGCCACCGGCGCCGATCAGGCCCAGCGTAACGCGCTCACTCGCAGCGGGCTTGTCCACGGTCCCGAGAGCGGTGGCAGGAATAATCATGGGTGCCGCAATCGCACCGGCTGTCTTGAGGAAACTACGTCTCTTTAGCATAGCCTTCAGCCTATGCCAGGCCATGAGCAGGGACAAGCCTTATAGGGCAATTGCCCGGAGGCCGGCACCATGATTCAGACCTGGGACCTTCTGAGCACCAAAAAAGAAGCCCCGGGTTCGCTGGGAACCCGGGGCTGTCGAAGTCAGTAGTTAAGAGCGATCAGAGATCGCAGCCGGTCAGCTCCGGGTGGTCCGGCCCACCGAGGAAGAGGAACCTCAGGGTATAGGTCGGATCGGAGATGTTGACCTCGCTGTCGCCGTTGGCATCAGCCGTGGCCATACAGGAGGGAGCGTCTCCACCTATGAAGAGGTACTGGAGGGTGAAGGTCGGGTCAGAGATGTTGACCTCCTGGTCTCCATTGGAGTCGCCACGCACGTCGACCACCGGTGCCTCGGGGGTGGCCTCTGCCGGATCGGAGCGCCCGGAGGCGTTGCCGCAGGCGTCAGAGGCTGTGACCGCGTAGGCGTAGGTGGTGCCGTTCTCGGCGGTGTCGTCGGTGTAGGCGCTGTCAGCGACTCCCTCGGCGAGCAG
>CAZTRG010000121.1:0-34783 GCA_964615885.1 uncultured Planctomycetia bacterium
GTTTAAGACCGGCCTGCAGTTGCATTTATTGGATTCAAAGGCAAAAAAGGGGAGAGAACTAAACAGCAGGATGCTTACAATGTCCGCTCACAGAAGATTATTAACGGTAGGAGAGCAGTAAAATGAGTGAAAACAATTTCCCCAAGCTTCACAACGCCATGTGGCCCGGACTCGTCGGCAAGGGTGCCGATGAAGGCCAGGAGCCCCCGATCAGTCTTGAGCACATGCTCGATCTCACCGCTGCGGCCGAGGTGGATGGACAGAAATTCGAAGGTATTGATTACTTCCTGTTTCTTCCGCATACCGACCCGAGTGCGAGTGACGATGAGCTGAAGGAGATCGCCGACCTGATCGCCGGTAAGGGCTTTGACGTTGGCTCGCTGGTGGCCCCGGTCTGGCCGGGGACGGTAGGAGACTCTGCCATGGGGGATGACGAGCAGCAGGCGAAGTTCCTCGAGGCAGTAAAGATGGCCTGCCGGATCGGCGGTATCTTCAATGATCACGGGGTGCGCAAGGGAGGTGTCATACGGATTGACTCCGCCGAGTTTGGTGTTGAGCAGTGGCGTGAGAATCCTGGCGAGAATACGGCACGGATTGTCGAGACCTTCAAGGAGGCGGCGAAGATCGCTGCCGACCATGGTGAGCGTCTTGCTGCGGAGGGTGAGATTTGCTGGGCCGGGATGCACAGTTGGAAGACGATGGTCAATCTACTTGAGGAGGTCGGCATGCCCGAGACCCTCGGTTTCCAGGCCGACCTGGCCCACTCCTATACCTTTATGCTGGGGTACAACGCCCCCGAGGATGCCTTGCTTAGCAAGGAGCATTCGGAGGAGGAGTTCCGGGCTGCTTACACGGAAATGACAGATAAGCTGCGCCCATGGACGATTGATTTCCATGTTGCCCAGAATGACGGTAATGTTCACGGCGCTGGCGATCACGACAAGACCGGCAAGCACTGCACGGCCGATGACCCCAACGGCAAGCTGGATATCACTGATTGTTCGGGCTACTGGCTCAAGGATGCTCCCTCGCGCGGGATCCGGCACATCTGCTGGGATGGCTGCATGTTCCCCAACGCGACGCTGGAGAAGCCTGAAACCTGGAATGCCATTCTCAAGGCGATGATGGATGTCCGGGCCGCTCATGGCTGGACAGAATAAGGCGGTCAGCCATTTCTGAAGCGCCGGTTCTTTTCTTTTGCTTTGTAAAAGCACTTTTTTAGCGGAGGTTCGACATGGTTACCTGGATTATTGTCATCGCGGTGCTTGTCATCCTGCTCCTGGTCGTGGTCGGGATCTACAATCGGCTCGTGCAGGCCAAGAACCGCTACGAGAACGCTTTCGCGCAGATCGATGTCCAACTGAAACGGCGCTACGACCTGATTCCCAATCTTGTTGAGACCGCCAAGGGCTATGCCAAGCATGAGAAGGAGACCCTGGATGCGGTCATCAGCGCACGGAATACCGCCCTGGCCGCGGCAGAAGCCGCTGCCGGCAAGCCCGGTGACCCAGGCGCCATGATGGCGCGGGGTGAGGCGGAGGCGGGCCTTCTCGGTGCCCTCGGCAAGCTCAACGTTGTGGTTGAGGCCTACCCGGACCTCAAGGCGAATACCTCGATGGAGCAGCTCATGGAAGAGCTGACCTCGACGGAGAACAAGATCGCCTTCTCACGCCAGGCCTTCAACGACGCGATCATGACCTACAACATCGCTCGCGAGAGGTTCCCGGCAATCGTCTTTTCCGGGATGCTGGGTTTTGGCTCGAAGGAGCAACTGGAGATCCAGTTCCCCGATGGCGGCCGCGAGGCCCCCAAGGTCGAGTTCTGATCAGGGGACGTTCACCCAATGGCGATGAATTTCTTTGACCACCAGGAGGTGGCCCGGCGCAACACCGGGCGCCTGGTAATCCTGTTCAGCCTCGCGGTGGTCTGCATCATCGCGGCTCTTTATTCTCTCGTGGCTGTGGTCCGGCTTGGGGAATACGAGGGCAACTTCTTCCAATTTGACACCCTCGGAATCGTTACGGGTGTTGTACTTCTAATGGGTACCTTGATATTCCTGGTCAAGGTCAGCAGCCTGGTGCGCGGTGGAGGCGTAGGGGTCGCCGAGGCGGTCGGGGCTATGGAGGTAAATCCGGCGACCGGGGATCCCGGAGAGCGTATGTACATCAACGTGGTCGAGGAGATGGCGATCGCCTCGGGAGTTCCCGTTCCCGGGATCTATATCATGCCGGATGAGGCGACGATCAACGCTTTTGCCGCCGGCTACTCACCGAGGGAGGCTGTTGTTGCAGTGACCCGGGGCTGTATTGACCAGCTGAACAGGGATGAGCTGCAGGGGGTTGTAGCCCATGAGTTCAGCCATATTTTCAATGGTGATATGCGCCTCAACATTCGCCTGATCGGTGTCTTGTCCACGATTCTCTGCCTTGCATACCTGGGCTATATACTCATCAGGATTGCCGGAGAGAGTGGCCGCTCCAGGAATAAAGAGGGAGCCGGAGCCGCTGCAGGTTTTTTTGTTTTCGGTCTTGGGCTGCTGCTGATCGGCTCGGTCGGGCACTTCTTTGCCGGGCTGATCAAGGCGGCGGTTTCACGCCAGCGCGAGTTTCTCGCCGATTCTTCTGCTGTGCAGTTCACCCGCAACCCGGATGGCATCGGTGGCGCGCTGCGGAAGATCGGAGGTTTCGGGGACGAGGCCCTTGATAACGCGAAGGCAAATGAAATTTCCCACATGTGCTTTTCAAACATTACCAGCGGCTTCTTCAGCTTCTCAACCCACCCGCCGCTTGCAAAGCGGATTGCCCGCATCGAGGGGCTACCCCTTGATGCGATCGGCCCTGGAGACGGCCCGGGCGGAGGGGCCCTGCCGGCTGGAGCAGCCGGCCTGGCCGGCGACTCCGCCCCGGCTGCAAAAGCAGCAGGGAAAAAGAAGCTGGTCCGTGCCCGGCCAGACGATGTGGTCGCCAGCACGGGTTCGGTGAGTGCCGCCGGGCTTGAAAACGCCGCGAAAATGGTAGAGGGCATCCCCGCAGCTCTCAGCGCAGCCGTTCGGCATCCTTTTACCGCCATGGCCCTGTCCTACCTGCTCGTTCTGCCTGAGGAAAAAGAGGAACGCAGCCAGTTGGTGGAGTCTTCCCTCAAGGAAGTGATCTCACCTGCGGAGCTGCACGAGGTAGTGCTGCTTGAGCGGCATATGTCCGAGCTGGACCCCATCTATCGTCTTGCCCTGCTCGAGATGTCCAGCCCCGCTCTGCGTCTCTTGACCAGGGGGCAGGCCAGGGAGTTCCTGGGCAGGATCGAGGCCATCGTCCAGCTCGACAAGCGAGTCGATTTCAGGGAGTTCTGCTTTCTCATAGTTGTGGAGTCCTGCGTGTACAGCGCCGGGCGTTTGCGCCGCAAGAGCAAGAAACGCTACAAGGCGATCAGCAAGCTCAAGACTGATTTCTCATTGATTCTTTCGAGCCTCGCCAAGGCCGGCGAAGAAGATGAGCAGAAACGCCAGGCTGCCTTTGAGAAGGCCCGGGAAGACCTTGCCGATGACCTTGTTGTAGAATACGTGCCTGGCAGGATCACCGGGGCGGAATTGAAACGGTCGATCGGGAAGCTGTCCCGCTCTTCTGCGACTATTCGCCGGAAGCTCCTGTCGGCCTGTTCCCAGAGCATCCTGGCCGATGGAGTGGTGGAGGTTGCGGAGGCGGAGCTGCTGCGGTCCTTCGCTCACGCTATCGATGTCCCGCTTCCGCCCTTCCTGGGAACTCCCGGGGAAGACTGAAAGACTCAAGCTGTCCAACACGTTGCAGGTTTGCCTGTGGGAACTGACAGTCCATGGCGATGAACTTTTTTGACCACCAGGAGAATGCACGGCGCAGCAGCCGGCGCCTGGTCATCATGTTTGCTGTCGCGGTGGTCGCCCTCATCTCGGCTTTCTACTTTTTCTTCGCCTTCATCGGAATCTGGCTGGAGGCACCGGGCCTCTGGCAACCCCGGACCCTGTTGTGGGTAGCTGGAAGCACTATTCTCCTGGGCGGGCTGGCCTGCTGGCAAAAGATCTCCAGCCTGCGCGGTGGGGGAGCGGCGGTTGCCCGGATGCTGGGAGCATCCAGGGTGGTGGTCTCCTCCGACAAGGGCGACCCCGATGAACAAAGGTACGTCAACGTGGTGGAGGAGATGGCCATTGCGGCCGGGGTGCCGGTTCCTGATATCTATGTCATGCGCAAAGAGGAAAACATCAACGCCTTCGCCGCCGGGTACTCGGTTGACGATGCGGCGGTGGCGGTGACCCGGGGATGTATCAAGCGGCTGAAGCGGGATGAGCTCCAGGGCGTGGTCGCACACGAATTCAGCCACATTCTCAACGGCGACATGCGGCTCAATATTCTCATGATCGGCGTCCTCGCCGGTATCCTGTTTCTCTTTGCCATTGGCTATGTGCTCTTTCGAATTGGCGGGGCCATCGCGGAGTACGGTTCAAGAGCAGGTATCCTCGGTTTGCCTTTCGTGGTGGTCGGGGGCGGTACCTGCCTGATCGGCTGGCTCGGGCACCTCTTCGGATCGGTGATCAAGGCCGCTGTGTCACGTCAGCGCGAGTTTCTCGCCGATGCATCGGCGGTTCAATTCACCCGTAATCCTCGCGGTATCGCCGGAGCCCTGAGCAAGATCGGCGGCTACGGGGATGGTGCCCTCAAGAATCCGAAAGCTTCCGATGTCGCACACATGTGCTTCACCAGTGTCTGGTCTGTAGACTTCCGCGCCAGGGTCTTCCGGCTCCTGGTCTGTACGGGGGTTCTCTTCGCCCTTTTTCTCGGCCTGGCCGGCATGGGCAGTTATCTTCACAGTCATGGCCTCTGGCCCCTGCTGCCCACAGTCCTGCTCGGGCTGGTGGTGTTCCAGGTGGTGGGCTCGGGCCTCATCTACCTGCATGAGATCAGCACTCTCACTCATCCGCCACTTCCGGAGAGGATCTCCCGAATCCTGAATGTGCGGGTGGAGGCGATCGGTACAGGGCCGGCTCAAGGCGGTGGGCCCCTTGCCGCGGGAACTGCCGGGATTGCCGGAGGCCCGATAGCTGCGCGGAAACGAAAAACCCGGCGAAAACGGAAAGCTGTTCGTGCCCGCGCCCGGGATGTCGTGAAAAGTGCCGGATCCCTTACCCCGGCTGCTATTGAAAACGCGATGGATACAGTTGCCGGGATTCCCGCCGGGCTCAGCGAAGCCGGGCGGCACCCCTTCAGCGCCAAGTGCCTGTGCTATCTCCTGGTCCTTCCCGCAGACAAAGGTGAGCGCCGGGAGCTGATCAAGTCGACCCTTCCCGGCCTCATCTCAGCGTCAGAGCTGAAGGAGCTTGTCCGTCTCGAGCATGAGATGCCCGGGCTGGAAAGCCATTCACGCCTTCCCCTGCTGGAGACAGCCTCCCCGTCCCTGCGTCAGATGACCAGGGAGCAGGCGAGGGAGTTTCTCACCCGGATCAAGGCGATTGTCCTGGCCGACAAGCAACTCGATCTCCGGGAGTTCTGCTTTCTCAGGGTGATCGAGTTCTGTATATACGGCCGGCGGCGTATTCGCCGGAAGACCTCGAAGCGCTACAGGAGTATCGCCAGGCTCGCGCCTGATTTCTCCCGGGTGGTTTCGATCCTTGCCCGGTCGGGTCATGATGGAGAAGAAGAAGTGCTGGCTGCTTTTGAAAAGGCTCGTGCGAGTCTTTCCGGCAAGCTCGATATTCAGTACCGGCCGGAGGTTTCACCGGGGAAGGGCTTGCTTCGGTCCATCGGGAGACTGGCCTGCTCGTCGCTTGCTATTCGCAAGGAGTTCCTGGCGGCCTGCTCAGAGTGTGTTCTTGCAGATGGGGTGATCGAGATTGAGGAGGCGGAGCTGCTGCGCGCCATCGCCCACTCCATTGGCGTGCCCCTGCCTCCGATTCTTTCCAGCCCCGGCCAGTAGATTTCCGGAACCTTCTCATCGAGTCAGCCGGCAGCCCTGCGGCAGGCCTGAAACCGGCCGGGGATTATTTTAAGAAATCCTGAGATTGTTCATGAATTTCAGGAATCACTGGTACATTTGAGTATAGAAGGATGCGATGACCTTGCTGGGGCAAGGGTTGTCGATTCGGGACATAAACGTCGGGCTTGGAAGAAACAAAAGGAGTATTCCATGCGCAAGTCAGTATTCCTGGCAATCGTTCTGATTGCTGTGGGGGGCATTGCTACACAAGCAAGGGCCCAGGATGAAATCTCGTTTCTGCGAGGTGATGCCAATCTCGATCTCGAGGTGAACCTCACCGACGCTGTCTACATCCTCAACAACCTCTTCATTGGTGGCGTTTCGCTGCCCTGTGCGGAGGCTGCTGATGTCAACGGAGATGCCGCCAGGGGCGGTACAATCGACCTTTCAGACGGGGTCTACCTCTTGAATTTCCTCTTCCTGGGAGGCCAGTCGGTTCCGGCTCCCTTCCCGGAATGCGGAGCAACGAAGCTGGTTCTCGGCTGTGAGAACACCGGCTGCCCGGACTCCGGTCCGGTTGAGGACTCCTGTGATCCCATGGACGTCGAGGGTGTCGGCCTGTGCCGGATGCTGCTCGGCTTCTACTGGGACGGCGAGAGCTGCCGCTCACTCGGCGGCTGTGATTGCGCCGGAGATGACTGTGGAGAGCTCTATGACAGCATCCGGTCCTGCGAGGCCGCCCATCTCGATTGTATCGAGGACGAGCCCGAGCCGGTCTCCTGTGATCCCATGGATGTCAATTCAGAGGGCATCTGCGCTGCGATTCTCGGCTACTACTGGGATGGCAGAGGCTGCCGCACTCTCGCTGGCTGCGATTGCAGTGGAGGCGATTGCGAGGATCTCTACGATTCGATCGATTCCTGTGAAGCGGCCCATGTAGATTGCGGCCCCGGTATTCTTCCCGGTGACTGTGACCTGCGCCAGGATGGGTGCCTCGTGATGAACGAGCGCGCCGGCTGCTACCAGATCCGGGCACGCAACGGTCGCCTGCTGAACCTGGCTCCCGGGCGCAATGAGCGCCTGCTGGCCTCGCTCGGTAACGGCTGGTGCGGTACCTTCATGCTCTCGCTCTGCCGAAATTGCGAGGTGGCCTGCAATAATACGCTCGTGACGGGCCCGGTCTTCAGCGTCTGCGGTGTTCGAGGCCGCGAAGATGCCGAGATCGAACCTCTTCCGGACGTCATCGGGCCTGTCGAGAGACCCGATCCTGTTGATATTGAACCTGTAGAACGACCCGATCCGAACGCTGCCCCTGCGGTAGCGGTACCGGTGAGGGGTGAATAATCTGGAGAAGAACGAGAAGATTCATTCCATATAAAAAATAGTCTTCCTCGCGGGCATCATTGTGGTGCAGTGATGCGATCCACGGGCCGGCTGAATTCCTTCAGCACCAACCCTACCATTTCGACCCAAACACTCAGCCGGCCCTTCTTTTTCTCTTTATTATTTCTCCTGGCGGATTCAATCTGGATGCAGGCAAAGTGCCGGCTCCTGCCGGTTGGCCTGCCTGCAGACCAGGATCCCGTTAAAAGAAAAGGTAAGATTTAAATATGCGTATGAACCCCCGCTTTATATGCACCCTGTTGCTCGTTTTCCTCCAGCCGGCTATTGCACCTCCAGCGCGGCTGGTGGCCGAAGAGTGGACCCCTCAGCAGGCCATCGATGAGATCGATGACCTGGTGGTGATTGAGCGGCTGCGGAAAAACAAGCCCGCTGACCGCATGGAACGAGTCAGGGCCTGGCTGAAGAAGCTTGAGGAAACAGGCCTCGATCTCGGCAAAGATGCCTATGTCAAGGCCTTCGCACTCTATCTCGTCACCAAGCGGGATGAGGGTCCGAGCGCCAGGCCTGGTCCCTCCATCAGCTGTCTTTCCGGGCATATCCTCACCCATGGCGGGCTTCCCGACAATGCCGGGAAGAAATACGGCGGCTGGCTCGACCGGATCCTGCCTGTTTCGGTCAACGAGCTGCTCGAGAAAAAAGAGCACGACAAGGCGAAGGTGATCCTGGGGGCCCTGGCGCGTCACGGCAGCAGGGGAGCCTATGGAACCTACTCGAGCTTCGGAGCGCGCCTGTCCTCCAGTGAAGATGCTGCCGACGTCAAGCTCCTGACCGAGCTGGTGGCCATGGCCATGGCAGACAAGAGCATGGATGCCGCCATGAAGGGTAAGCTTCTCAGGTATCTTTATTCGGCTGAGCCTCGCAAGCCTGCTGAGCCTGGTCGGACGAGGGGAGCCCCCTCGGGCCCGATCCGCTTTGCAGAGTTTTCCGGCACGACCGTCGATGGCAAAGAGGTCTCCGTCAAGGACTTCCGCGGCAAGGTTCTGCTCATTGACTTCTGGGCGACCTGGTGCGGTCCCTGTGTCCGCGAGATGCCCAACGTGGTGGCGACCTGGAAGAAATACAAGGACCAGGGCTTTGCCGTACTCGGTGTCAGCCTCGACCGCGAAGGAGATGAGGACAAGCTCCGCGCCTTCGTCGAAAAGCACGGCATGGACTGGCCGCAGCTCTACGATGGCAAGGGCTGGAAGACCGCGCCCGGGGTGCTGAACAATATTCGCAGCATTCCCTTCACCTTCCTTCTCGACCGGGAGGGGAGAGTTCGCTACACCAAGCTGCGGGGCGAGGAGCTCGGCCGCCGGGTCGAGGAGCTGCTCTCGGGCAAGGCGCCGCCTGAGCCCGAGGCCCTGGCTGCTGACCAGCTGGCAATAAGTGAGATCGATGAAATCCTTGGTGTTCGCCGTAAGGGCAACCTGATCTTCTGCAAGGGAAGCGATGAGGGAATTGAAAAGATCGATGCCTTCCTTAAGCGCTTCAAGGAATCACCGCTGCGCGAGAAGGCGCTCTACCTCAAGGCGATCAGCCTCTGGGGGATGCATCGCTATGCGGATGCAGCGCCGGTTTACGGCGAATTTCTCGCGGCCTGGCCCGAGAGCGATTTCGCCAGGATCGCAAGGATTCGAGAGGGCGCAGCCTACCTGTTTTCCGGGCAGCCTGAGAAGGCGCTGCCGAGGTTGAGGGCGATCCAGGAGAAATATCCTGACCAGCCGGAGGGCTATGCCCGCGAGCTGGCCTCGGCGCTGGCCCGTACAGGAAAGATCGATGAGGCCAGGCGCTTCATGGACGAGGTGGAGAAGTCGATGACAGCTGCCGGTAAGAGCCGGCTGCTGCCGCGGCTGAAATCGGTTTTCCAGAAGCTCCGCGTCATCGGCGGCAAGCTGAAGGACTTCGGGGTAAAGGACCATCGAAGCGGTAAGTCGATCACCCCCGCGAGCTTCAAAGGCAAGGTGGTGCTGGTTGACTTCTGGGCCACCTGGTGCGGTCCCTGTGTGGCGGAGCTTCCTCATCTGAAGGAGACCTACGCCAAATACAAGGACAAGGGATTTGAGATTTTCGCAGTGAGCCTCGATGACGACAAGGAGAGGTTCGAGAAGAAGATTGCCGGGGAGAAGATGGACTGGCTCCACTTCTACGATGGAGGCAAATGGAAGAATGAGCTCGCCGTGCTCTTTGACGTTCACAGCATCCCTGCCAGCTTCCTGGTTGACCGTGATGGAGTTATCCAGGCGGTCAACCTGCGGGGGGCAGCCGTCGGTAGCTGGGTGGAGCGTCTGCTTGAGGGCAAGAAGAGCGCGCCGCCGGCGCTGGCATTGCCGAAGCCCTTGAAAAAGCGGCCCGACCTCCTTCCCTCCGGTTCGAAAAAACCTTCCGGCGGGGCCCCCCTGGCCCTGCAGGCCAGCGCCACCGCCTCGGTCTTGACTCTCGACCTGGCAGTCAAGTCCCCATGGCATGTCTTCGGCAAGGGGGCGAAGGATGGACAGCCGCTTCGGGTTGAGTTCCTTGAGGGCTCCAGCTTCGGCGCCGCCAGTGAGCTCCAGCTGCCTCCTGCCAGGGAGGGGATTCTTGAGGGCAGCTTCCAGATATCGCTGCCGCTGAAGCGCATTGCAGAGGGGGACAAGCTCCTTGCCGAGCTGGTCTACCAGGCCTGCAACGAGGAGATCTGCCTGCCGCCTAAACGGCTCAGGATTGAAGAGTCGGTGAGGGCGGTGAAGAGAAAGCCGCTGCAGCCCTCCACCCGCAGTGATGACAACCGCAGGAACCGGTTCATCTCCGGTATGGAGAAACATCTTGAAAAGGGCGTGACGGTCAAGGGCGCCAGGCTTGCAGAGCAGCTCGATCGAAAATTTTGCGAGATGGATTGTTCCGCCGGATCGAAAAAGCCGCTCTCATCTGCAGAAATCTACCAGCGCGCGGCCAACAGCGTGGTGATGATCGGCACCCTCTATAAATGCGGGCGCTGTGAAAAGTGGCATTCCGGATTCTCTACGGGCTTCGTGATTCGCTCAGATGGGATCGTGGTCACCAACTACCACGTGATCGAGAAGGCCTCCGGGGTAGAGACCCTCGGGGTGATGACCCACGATGGCGGGGTCTACCCGGTCAGCGCGGTGCTCGCCGCCGATGAGAACCAGGACCTGGCCGTTCTGAAGGTGGCCGGCAAGGGGCTTGCTGCGCTTGCGGTAAAGGCTGATGCTCCTGTCGGCTCCGGGGTCTATGTTCTCGGGCATCCCGACGGACAGTTTTATACCTTTACCGAGGGGCTTGTTTCCCGCTATCTCGTTCACAATGCACACAGGAAGAAGGGGAAGGGCCCGGGGGGAAAGATCCATCGCATGGCAATCACTGCTGATTTTGCCCGGGGCTCCAGTGGCTCTCCCGTCCTGGATAGCCACGGACGGGTCGTGGGGATCGTCTCGAGCACCCGGTCGATCTATTACAACAAGGAGGAGGGGGTGGAGAAGAACCTGCAGATGGTTCTGAAGCACTGTATTCCTTCCGCCGAGCTGCTCAAGTTGCTTCCGTCTCCTTCCACCATCCAGGCCTTCTAGGGCTGCTGGGGGGTGATTGGCTGTGCAGGGCGTCGGCTGCGGCTGGATGATACAATTGTTCTGAACACCCTCTGTGCCCTGCATGGGGGCTCTTTCTTTTAATCTCTCCGGGAATCAGCAAGTGCGTTTTTTGCTCTCTTTCATCCAGGTTTTCCTCTTCCTTGCTGCGGGACTGTTTCAGCCTGCGCTGAGAGCCGATGTCATCATCACGGAATTCATGGCCGACAATGACAGCGTGCTGGCCGATGAGGATGGCGATTTCTCTGATTGGATCGAGCTCTACAACTCGGGGACGGATTCAGTCGACCTCGAGGGTTGGTATCTTACAGACGACCCCGAGGCCCTGCAGTCCTGGAGATTTCCGACCAGGGTCCTGGAGGCCGGGGATTTTGCCGTGGTGTTTGCCTCCGGCAAGGACCGGGCAGCAGTGGGCGGGGAGCTTCACACCTCCTTCCGTCTTGACAGCTCGGGAGAATACCTCGGTCTCATCCAGCGGGACGGAGTGACTGCCAGCCACGAGCACGGTCCCCTCTATCCTTCCCAGCGTGAAAATTATTCCTATGGCATGGAGATGCAGGGCCCGACGGTTTCCAGCGAACGCCTTTTCTTTCGGAACCCGACCCCGGGCCAGGCCAACAGCGCCGGGTTTGTCGGCTTCGTCTCCGATGTGCTTTTCAGCCAGGGCAGTGGTTTTTTTGAGCAAAGCTTCGAGGTCAGCCTGCAGACTCCGACCCCCGGAGCGGTGATCCGTTACTCCAGGGATGGGAGCACACCAACCCCGACGAGCGGTGAGGTCTATACCGGGCCGGTGCCGGTTGCCGACACCACGGTTTTGCGTGTGGCGGCTTTTCTCGATGACCATGAGCCATCCTATTCAGACACCAGGACCTACATCTTCATCCGGACCGAGGATGGCAACGGCGGCATCCTGAACCAGTCCAGGCGGCCGGCCGGGTTCCCCTGGACCTGGGGAGCGGGGATCCAGGCCGACTATGAGATGGACCAGGATGTGGTGAATGATCCGGCCTACAGCGATGAGATTGCAGATAGCTTCCTTACGCTTCCTTCGCTATCGATCATTTCTGAACTGGATGACCTGTTCCATCCCAGTACGAACCCTGCCATCGGCGGGATCTATTCCAACAGCCGCTCCAGCGGGGTGAGATGGGAGCGTCCCTGTTCGATGGAAATCATCTACCCGGATGGAAGGGAGGGGGTCCAGGCCAACTGCGGGATTCGGATCTACGGAGGAATCAACCGGCGTCCTGACATTACTCCCAAGCACACCCTGAGGCTGCTCTTCAAGAAACAATACGGCCCCGGGCGACTGCGCTTTCCGCTCTACCCTGACTCCGAGGTCGACAGCTTTGCCACGCTGGTTCTCAGGGGCCACCACGGCAACTCCTGGCTGAACCAGAATCTCAGCCAGCGCACCAATGCCCAGTACCTCCGAGATGAGTGGACCAAGGAGACCCAGCTGGCAATGGGGAGACCCTCGGTGCATGGCACCTTCATGCATCTCTATCTCAACGGGCTCTACTGGGGGGTCTACAACATCGTTGAGCGCCCCACGGCGGCTTTCAGCGCCTCCTATTCCGGTGGTGAGAAGGAAGACTATGATGCCCTCAACTCCGGCGAGGCTGTTGACGGAGACCGGCAGGCCTGGAATACCATGATGTCCATCGCCGAGGGTGGCCTGCAGAGCGCTGAAGCCTATGAAGAGCTCAGTGCCTGGTGTGATATTCCCAACCTGATCGACTACATGATCGTGCAGATGGGCGGCGGCGAGACCGACTGGGATCGCCACAACTGGTATGCCACCAGGCGCCGGGAGCCCGGCAGTGGTTACCAGTTTTTCTGCTGGGATACCGAGCATATTTTTCAGAATGTCTCCGTCGACAGGACGCGCCTGGATAACGAGGGGAATCCAACCCGGATCTTCCAGCGCCTGAAGGAAAACGAGGAGTTCCGCCTGCTCTTTGCTGACCATCTCCATCGCCACTATTTCAATGGCGGGCTGATGACGGCCGGGGCAGTGGAGGAGCGCTACCTGAAGCTCGCCGGGGAAATTCATGCAGCCATTGTCTGCGAGTCGGCCCGCTGGGGCGACTGGCGGCGGCCGGGCAATGCCTACACCCGGGATGTGGAATGGCTCGCGGAGCAGCGCCGGCTGGTTGAAGATTATTTCCCCAGGCGGCCGGCGATCGTGATGAACCAGTTCAGCCGGGCCGGCCTCTATCCTTCGCATTCCGCCCCGGTGTTCACACCCCATGGAGGCCGGCTCCCGGGTGACGGCGGGCCGCTGGTGGTTGCCATGGAGGTCGCTGTCGGAAATATCTACTACACAATCGATGGAAATGATCCTCGCCTGCCTGGGGGAAGGACCAGCCCGACAGCTATACGCTACCGGGAACCTCTGGAGCTCAGCGCAACCACGCGGCTCAAGGCCCGTGCTCTCAGGCGCGGGAACTGGAGTGCTCTCAACGAGGCTGTCTATGCCGCCGACACCAGCGCGCTGAGAATCACCGAGCTCATGTACCACCCCAGGGAGCCGGATGACGACAGCTCCTTCGATGCCGATGACTTCGAATATATCGAGCTGATGAATTTTGGCGAGTCGGTCCTCGATCTGCAGGGTGTGCGGTTTACAGGTGGGCTGCGTTTCGATTTCTCCGGGGGGGCTGTGCCAAGCCTTCAGCCCGGCGAGGTGGTCCTTGTTGTTGAGGATCTCGAGGCCTTTTCCACGCGCTACGATGTCGGCCGCCTGCTGATTGCCGGTGTCTACTCCGGGAATCTCTCCAACTCCAGCGAGCTTGTCAGGGTCATCGATGCTGTCGGCAGCGAGGTGGCCTCCTTCGCCTATTCCGACAGCTGGCACCCGTCCACCGATGGAGGCGGCAGCTCTCTCGAGCTGAAGGATGCTGATGCCTGGCCCGGGGGGCTTGAGGAAGCGGCCGCCTGGAGCGCCAGTCCCGGTGTAGACGGAACTCCCGGGGTGGCTGCCATTGCTGCAGCTCCTCTCGGGGGGTTGCAACTTCCGGGCGACCTGAACCAGGATTCAAACGTCGATATTTCCGATGCGATCTCCCTGCTGGGACATCTCTTTGCCGGCAACCCGGCTGCCCTTCCCTGTGGGGATGGCAGCACCTCGGACCCGGCCAATCTTGAGCTGCTGGATGTGAACGGGGACAGCGGGGTCAACCTTACCGATGCCATCGGCCTGCTGACCTGGCTCTTCCGTGGCGGGGCGGAGCCTGTGCTGGGGCGCGACTGCATCAGGATCCCCGGCTGTTCGGAGACCTGCACTCCCTGAATCTGGGTCCGGCCGGCAGGAAAACCGCATTCCAGCGCTTCCTTCTGCGGTGTACAATTCTTCGGTCTGTTTTGAACAGTTGAAGAACCATTCAGTAAAAGGACCGCAGGGAAGATGAACAGTGACCGGATCACCATTGGCGTATTGGCTTTTGTCTTTGTCGGCTTGGTTTCAGCAGGCTTTGCTGCTGAGCCGAAGTGGGTTGTTTATGACGGGTTTGACGGTCCCGGCAAGGGCAAGGAGATCGTCCTGATCTCCGGTGATGAAGAGTACCGCTCCGAGGAGGCGCTTCCCCAGCTGGGTAAGATCCTTGCCAAGCATCACGGCTTCAAGTGCACGGTGGTTTTCTCCCAGGATCCCAAGACCGGTGTTATCAACCCGGACAACAGCCACAACATCCCCGGGCTGGAGGCCCTGAAGACGGCCGACCTGATGATCATCGCGACTCGTTTCCGTGACCTCGTCGATGACCAGATGGCCCATATCGACGCCTATGTTCGTGCCGGCAAGCCCATCATCGGCATGCGCACCGCCACCCATGCCTTCAACATTCGCAATGGTAAGAAGTACTCGAGCTATTCCTTCAATCGCAACGGCGGCTTCGGAAAGAAGATTCTTGGAGACACCTGGCTCAATCATCACGGCCGCCACGGAGGTGAGAGTACCCGTGGGATTATCGCCAAGGGCCAGGAGAAGCACCCCATCCTCAAGGGTATCAAGGATGGAGATATCTGGGGCGACACCGACGTTTACGGGGTCCGGCCGCTGGCGAAAACCTGCAAGCCCATTGTCATGGGACAGGTTCTCAAGGGTATGAAGTTCGATGATGAGCCGGTGGAAGGCAGGAAGAACAACCCCATGATGCCGCTCAGCTGGACCAACTCGCACAAGGGTGATGACGGAACGGTGGGCCGGGTCTTTACCACGACCATGGGCGCTGCCACAGACCTTACGGCCGAGGGCTCGAGGCGCATGATGGTCAATGCGACCTACTGGGCGGTAGGGCTCGAGGACAAGATCGCCGCGAAGTCGAAGGTTGACGTGGTCGGTAAGTATGAACCGACACGGTTCGGCTTCGGTAAGTACAAGAGAGGCATCATGCCTTCGGCACACCTTCTGAAATAGAGGCAGCTCCTCCGGATTATTTCTTTTCCGGTATGCTGACCTTTCTTTTCCAGACGCTGTGCCAGGCGTGGGTTCTCCAGTTGTCCCTGGTGGCATAGGAGCGCACCACGAAGGTGTCGTTGCCGGCCCCCGGGCGGTCGGTCAGCTCGAGGTAGAGAAGACCGTGTGCCAGGCCGGTTCCCTTCTTCGGATTGTTTCTTGCTGTCCTGGCTGCGCCGGAATCATCCGGGTTGAAGAGGTCGAGACCATCCTTGAGCTTCGGAGCAAATTGCTTCCCGTTCCAGCGATTCCGGCTCGGTGGTGACCCGTGCGTGTGCCCATGGAAGAGGGCAATCACATTGTAGGCATTGATGGTCTTCCAGAATTCGGCGAGGTCCTCCTTCGGCCAGTCGTATTCGGCGATAAAGGGGGGCAGGTGGAAGCTGATGATGACCGGTCTTCCCGAGCTGCCGACTTTCTCCGGAAGGTCTTTCTTCAGGAAGTCGAGGCTCGACCTCGGGGCGTAGTGATGGCCCGGGCGTTTCTTCTCTCCAAGCCCGACGAAGATTCCGAGGTTGATGAGATGCAGCGGGCCCCAGTCCCAGGAATAGTGCAGGCCGTTTGATGATCGAGAGGTGACCCCGGGGCGGCTCTTGTTGCGCTCGATGATCCCCTCGATGACAAAGGTGTCTCCCTGGGGACCATCGTGGTTGCCGTGCAGCTCGTAGACCGGCCAGGGAATCCGGCCATCTCCCCCCTTGAGCCCGTAGTCGGCCTGGAATCTTTTCCATTCAAAACGCTGCATCGCGGGATAGAATCCGCCGCGCTTGTCGAGGGATTCGATCAGGTCCCCGGTGACAATGACCCCCAGGATGTCCTGGGAGACCTTGCCGCCGCCGAGCTTCGCGCTGATGGCTTTGCCGGGAAGCTTATTCAGCAACTTGATAAACCGGCTGTTGGCGATCTCTGCATAGGGATCGAGTTTTTTTGGAGCGGCGGCCTTTTCTGCCAGGTACTGGCTATCGCCGGTCACGATGAATGCGTAGCGCTTCTCCTCTGCAGGGATTCCTTCAGCCAGCAGGAGAGAGAGCGACAGGAGATAAACGATTCTTGATACCGGGCTGGTCATCTATTTTCCTTTCCTGGAGGGGGCGGCCGGCACAGGTGATTCCTGGTTGGCCTGTTGCTTTGCCCACGCGGTCCAGCGGGCCTTGAGTCCTGCGGCAATCTCGGGTTCTTCCCGGGCGAGGTCCTGCAATTCGGCGGGGTCCTTGTCCAGGTCGTAGAGCTCCCAGTTCTTCTTTCTCTTTACCTGCACCAGCTTCCATTTTCCCTCGCGAATGGCACGTCCCTTGTTGTGGGAGAAGAAAATGGACTGGTGGCCCTGCCGCTTCTTTCCCTGGAACACAGCGGCCAGGGAGCGGCCGTTCACCGCTATGCGTTTGGATCCGCCGGAGGTCGCGGGCAATCGGGCACCGGTGATCTCGACCAGGGTCGGCAGGATATCGACGAGATGGGCGACCTGCCCGGTCAGTCCGCCCCGGCTGGCGATCCCCCTGGGCCAGTGGGCGATGAGCGGGGTCCGGATCCCTCCCTCGTGGTCGAACTGCTTGAACAGCCTGTAGGGTGTATTCGAAACATTCGCCCAGCCGTAGCCGTAGCTCTGGTAGGTAATTTCCGGCCCGGGCATGAGGCCCGGGATGTTGCCGGGCTTCATCTTGCGGCCGTCGCGGGGTTTCTCTGGCAGGTAGGAGCCCTTGCGGTGCTTTCCGTATTCGACGCGGCTGCCGCCGTTGTCGGTCATGTAGAGGAAGAGGGTGTTGTCGAAATTCCCGCGCTGCTGGAGAGCCTTGACGATGCGCCCGATCCCGGCATCCATGCTGGTGACCTGGGCTGCATAGACCTCCATGCGCCTCTCTTGCCAGTCCTTGTGCTCGGCTTTCTCCCAGGGCGGAACGTTCGGGTGCCGCGGCGAGAGGGGGGTGTCGGCGGAGATAATGCCGAGCTCTTTCATGCGCCGGTAGCGTTTTTCTCGCAGCTTGTCCCAGCCCATTGAGTACCGCCCCTTGTAGCGTTCGATATCCCCGGGGAGGGCGTGCAGTGGCCAGTGGGCCGCGGTATAGGCGACATAGAGAAGCAGCGGCTTTTTGCGGTCAGCCTTTCTGATGTACTCAACGGCGTTGTCGCTGATGGCATCGGTGATGTAGTAATCTGCGGGGAGGTCGCTGACCTCGATCGGCTGCTTGTCACGCATCAGGCTGGCTGGTGCGAAGAAGCTGGAGGCGCCGTCGATAATTCCATAGAAGCTGTCAAAGCCGCGGTCAGTTGGTGAGCTCTTGCGCTGGGAGTCGCCCAGGTGCCACTTGCCGGACATCAGGGTTGAGTAGCCGCTTTCCCTGAGAACCTCCGGAATACTCACGCAGCGCGGGTGGAGGCCGCCGCGGTTGAAGGAGGTCAGGTGCCAGACCCCTGTCAGCATCGCGGCCCTCGAAACCCAGCACATGTTCTCGCTGTAGAAGTTGGTGAAGCGAAGCCCGCCGGTTGCCAGCTTGTCGATGTTGGGGGTCTCGATCTCTCCGCCGTAGCAGCCGAGATCGGAGTAGCCCATGTCGTCGGTCATGACCAGGACGATGTCAGGCAGGTCCGCTGCCCGGGCTGCAGCCGGGAGGAGTGTGATCAGGGCAAAGAGCAGAGGGAAAAGGCTGGTTCGGGGCATGTTGTTTCCGGGGGTGCGGGGGTTCTTGTCCGGCCACATTGTAATCCAGTGATCCCCGGGGAAAAAGAACCCCCCGGTCCTCTCTCTCCCTTCTTCTTGCTTTTTGCAGGGTTGAGCTTGAGAGTGGTCTTTTCACCCCGGCAGTTGGATCGGTTGAGTAATGGAAAATTTTGATACGATTGTCATCGGCTCGGGTGCCGGAGGGCTCACCGCAGCGGTAGCCCTCGCTAATTCGGGACAGAAGGTGCTGGTGCTCGAGCAGCATTATCTCCCCGGAGGTTGGACTCACTCCTTTCCCCTGGAGGGTTACCAGTTCAGCCCCGGTGTTCATTATCTCGGTGAGCTTCAGCCCGGCGGCATGATGCGCGAGATTTTCGAGGGGCTCGGGATGGGCGGGGAGCTGGAGTTTTACGAGCTCAATCCCGATGGGGTTGATCATGTGGTAGTTGGAGATGAGAGGTTTGATATCCCGGCCTGCGTGGACACCTTCGAGGCGCGGCTGGTGGAGCGTTTTCCCGAAGAAGAGCGGGGCATCAGGGGCTATTTCCGGTTTGCCCGGAAGATAGTCGCCGAGCTGCGGCGGCTTACCAATCTCAGTGGCGGGCTGCTTTCTGTTTTGAAGCTGCCCTTTCTCGCCCCCCGCACTGCGATTTTCGGGCTGCGCCCGATCGGAAAGATTATCCGAAAATATTGCAGGGACCCCTTCCTGAGAACGATCCTGGAGATCAGGGCGGGGGATCATGGTGTCGACCCGCTGAGAGTTCCCTGTGCACAACATCTTGGCGTGGAATCGCACTACTGGAACGGGGGCTGGTATCCCAAAGGAGGCGGGGCTGCCCTTCCAAAGGCCTACCTCAAGCAGCTGCGGGCAGGGGGCGGAGAAATCCGCCTGCGCTCACGGGTGGAGAAGATCCTTATCGAGAAAGGCCGTGCGGTGGGAGTCAGACTCGAAGATGGCTCAGAGCTGCGTGCTCAGAATGTGCTCTCCAATGCCGATTCCGACGTCACCTATCATCAGCTGGTGGGGAAAGAGCACCTCTCCACAGGCCTCAGGAAAAGACTCGACCGGACAGAATACTCCATCTCTGCAGTGAGTCTTTTTATGGCATCCCGGATGGACCCGCGGGCAGCCGGGCTTGATTCAGGCAACTACTGGATCTGCTCAGAGCCGGATGTTTCTGCCACCTATGACTATGCCCTGAAGGAGAACCTCGAAAAAGAGGGGGTTCCGCCAGGGCTTTTCCTGACCGTGACGACCCTGAAGGACCCGGCCAAGAGGCAGGATGGGATTCATACCATGGAGGCCTTTTCGCTGGTGTCCTACGATGCCTTCAAGCACTGGAGAGAGGGCGCCACCGGTGAGAGGGGCCGGGACTACGAGGATTTCAAGACCGAGCTCAAGGACAGGATGCTCACCGGGCTGGAGCGCGTCGTGCCGGGCCTTCGCGACAGTCTTGAGTTCTGTGATGTGGGGTCTCCCCTGACCAATGATTTTTACGTCAATGCCTTTCGCGGAAATGCCTACGGCACGGCGAAGGTCGCCGGCCAGATCGGCCCCTTTTCATTTCCTTTGCGGACCGAGATCCCCAGTCTCTACCATTGCGGGGCATCGACAGTTTCCCATGGTGTCATGGGGGTTATGATCAGTGGCCTGGAGGTCGCAGCGAAAATTCTCGGGCAGCCCTCTTCCTCTCTGCTCAATACCGCCGGGGGGGAGATCACCTTGCATTCTGCCGAGGAGGCTGCGCTTACCCCGGCCTGATCTTTCCGGCCGGGGTGTGAGTTGACAGCTTTCAGGCTTCCTGTGAACATGGTCGTTTCCCGGAAGTTTCCGCAGGTAGCGTAAATGAGAGAGCCCATGAAAATCGTGAAGTTGTTCCTGGTTTCGCTGGTGCTGGTGGTGGGGCTGCCGGCTCTTCTGCAGTCAGCGGATGTCGATGTAGAGAAGCTGTCGGCCTACATCTCCAGGGCGCGTGATGAATGGGGGGTGCCGGGCCTGGCTGTTGCCATCGTCAAGGATGGCAAGCTGGTGCTGGCGCGTGGCTACGGCTCGAGAGAGCTGGGAGGCGACGATGCGGTTGATGCCGACACCCTCTTTGCCATTGCCTCCAACAGCAAGGCCTTCACCGCTGCCGCCATAGCCACCCTGGTTGAGGATGGGAAGGCCGGCTGGAACGACCGGGTCAAAAAGCACCTGCCCTGGTTCAAGCTCTATGACCGCTACGTGACCGAAGAGCTGCGGGTTTTCGAGCTCCTCTGTCACCGAAGCGGGCTGGGCACCTTCAGCGGCGACCTGCTCTGGTACGGAACCAGCTACAGCTCTGAGGAGGTTGTTCGAAGAGCCCGCTTCCTGCCGCCCAGGGGGGTGTTCCGGTCTGACTTCGGTTACTCCAACCTGATGTTCATCGCTGCAGGAGAGGTGCTCAAGGCTGCCAGCGGCAAGCCATGGGCGGAATATGTCACGGAGCGCTTCTTCGTTCCCCTCGGGATGAAGCGGACAAGGGCCAGCGTCCGGGGCCTCGGGAAGGTCGCCAACGTGGCGACTCCCCATGGAGAGGTGAAGGGGCAGCTCGTCACCTTCCCCTGGATCAGCTGGGACAGCATGGGCGCTGCGGGCGGGGTCATCTCCTCGGTCAATGACATGTCGCTGTGGATAAGGATGCAGCTCTCAGAGGGGCACTGGGAAGGCCGCAAGTACTTCTCCCGGGAGTCATCCAGGAAGATGTGGAAGCCCCACATGTTGACAGGGATCAGCGCATCGGACCGCAAGCGCTTTCCCTCGACCCACTTCAAGGCCTATGCACTCGGGTGGGGTACCCAGGACTACCTGGGCAGAAAGCTGGTGAGACATGGCGGAGCCTACGACGGAATGTACTCAGGGGTGATGCTGGTTCCCGAGGAGAAGCTGGGGATCGTCGTTCTTACCAACAGCATGACCGGGATCTCCCACGCTCTCATCCTGCGGATCCTGGATGCCTACCTTGGCGGCGCGGAGAATGACTGGGCCGCAGAGCTGCTGCCGCGCGAAAAGCGCAGCCGGCGCAGAAAGGTCCAGGTCCAGGAGAGCCTGTCAAGAAACCGGATCGAGGGCACGAAGCCTTCGCTGAAGCTGGCTGCCTACACCGGCACCTACGGTGGGCCGCTCTATGGAGATGCAGAGGTTGAGCTGGAGGATGGGCGCCTGGTGCTGCGCTTGAAGCCGGCCGGAGACTTTGTTGCTGACCTCGAGCACCTTCACTATGACACCTTCCTGCTTACCTGGAGAAAGGACTTTCCCTGGTTTGGCAAGGGCACCTGCAGGTTCCTCGTTGATAAGCGCGGCCGGGTGGAGGAGCTGAAGGTCGATGTTCCCAACGAGGATTTCTGGTTCACCGAGCTGGAGTTCAAGCGCAGGTAGGACCGCTCCCCGGGGTGTCAAGGCCTGGAGGGCTTCGCGGTCGAGTGGGCCTTCACGAAGGCCAGCATGGAGAGCAGACCGGGGTCGCCCTCCCTGGAGAGATTGGGCCGGATTGAATTGTGGGTTCGATCGGCGAGAACCTGCAGCTTTACATCCGGATGGCCGGCCTTCCGCAGGGCCCCGTAGACTTCACGGTTCTGGCGGGCTCGTTCGGGTGTTTCCCCATCGGCAAAGAGAATGAGAAGGGGTGGGGCATCCTTTCTCACCCAGGTGAGGGGCGAGGCTTCCTTCATAATCTCAGCGGAGTCTTCCCATACCTTGCCCCGGCGCAGCTGCCCGGTCTGGTTGACATCCATGAGGCCGCTGATGGGGATGGCGCCCCGGATGCTGCTGCTCTTGAGTCCGACCTTTTTGAGATATCTTTCATCCAGGCTCAACAGCATTGTCAGGTGCCCGCCGGAGGAGCCTCCTGCAACAAAGATCTTCTCACGGTCTCCTCCATGGGAGGCGATCTGGTCCCAGGTCCAGCGGAAGGCCCGTGCGACGTCCTCGATGTGCGATGGGTACTTGACCGCCGGAGAAAGACGGTAGTTGGGGGCTACGACGGCAATCCCATGCAGGGCGAATCGACGCCCGACCTGTTCGAGCTTGGACTTGTCGCCTGATTGCAGGCCACCACCGTGGATAAACAGGACCACCGGGAAGTTCTTCTTCCCGGAGGGGAGGTAGAGATCCAGTCTGCCGAGATCCTTCTCGTATCCTGTACCCTTTACGTACTCGATGTTCTTCCTGGTGATGACCCCGGCTCCGGGCTCTACAATTCCCGGCAGAGGCTTCTCTCCTTTTTGAGACAGGAGATAGATCCTCAGCTCCAGTGCGTCGAGAGCGTTGTCGTTATTGAGGTCAAATTCAGGCAGGAGCTTTCTCCTGGCACCGGGCGGCAATTCCTCCGCCGAGAGCTTTCCATCGCCGTTTTTATCGAGCCCGGCGACCTTGGCCGGGAGCCGGTCCCCGGCTTTCCTGGCCTGTGCCTGCAGGGGCACTGCGGGGGCCAGCAGGATCAATGTGCAGATGAGGAGGTTGTGTTTTTTCATGGTTGCTGCAGACACATTGTACAGTCTGCGAACCCCTGAATCGATGAGATGGTAAAATAGGCTGTCTTGAATCCACGACCGTGACTTGTCGACTTGGCACCCTTCCTCGTGGAGAATGGAGCCGGGTTGGTATTCCTGGGAGAAAGTAAATGAGTCTAAGGGCTTTCTGTTTCCTGTTGATGTCCCCTTTCGTTTTCTGCTCTTCAGCAGCTGCGGGGGTGATCAGCGTGAACTTTTCAACTGGAGAACCCAACTCCCTTAATTCCTTTTCAGTGGAGGGGGTCGTTGCCTCCCGCTATTGGAACAACGCGGTGAGTGCTCCCCGGCGGGCCGGCAGGGGAACTATAGAAAATCTCAGCGACAGCAATGGGGCAGCTTCAGGGGCATCTTTCTCCTACCAGGCGGCCTATGTTAATTCCAACGGCAATGCACGGAACGGGATGATGATGGATGCCTGGGCAGCCAACGGAGCCGGTGATTCTCCAAACGCGTTCACCTTCCGGGCCTTGCCTGCGCCCTTCCTCAAGAGCGGCTACGATGTCTATGTCTATTACGACTCCCAGGCCGTGGGCGGGATCTACCGCTTTGCCATTGGCGAGGATTCCGTCTATGGGGCTGAGCCTGCACGCGGGCAATTCGATGGACATTTTGTCGAAGCCCGCGGAGGTGCCGCGGTGGATGCCACGGTCGGAAATTACGTGGTCTTTCGCGATCTTAGTGCTGCCTCCTTCAGCCTGGTTGTATCCGCGCGCTCAGGGCGTGGCGCGGTGAATGGGATCCAGGTTGTTTCCAGGGCCCGGCCCCAGCCGCCGGCGGCCCTGCCGAACGTGGTCTTTATCCTGGCAGATGATTTCGGCTGGACTGATATTCGCAGCTGGGGATCAGATTATTACCTGACCCCTCATCTCGACCGGCTCTCTGAGCAGGGCATGCGCTTCCCGCAGGCCTATGCCTTTCCCAATTGCATGCCCTTTCGGGCGGCCCTGATGAGTGGCCAGTATGCCCCGAGAACGGGCGTCTATACGGTGAACAACGGTAACCGGGGCCAGGCCGGCAACCGTCGCCTCGATGCGCCACCCAACCGCCGCTCACTGGATTTTGAGCTCGTGACCCTGGCTGAGTCGCTGAGGCTGGGGGGTTACGCTACCGGGCATTTCGGCAAGTGGCATATGGGTGGTGAGAACGAAGGGGGATACCCGACGGCCCAGGGTTTCGAGGTGAACTTCGGCGGGGCCGACAGGGGGGTGCCGCCGCAGAGAAACGGCAGCGCGAATTATTTTGCCGATGCCAATGGCGCCTTCGCTGTTCCCCATCTGGAGGCCAACGGAATTGCCAACCAGTACGTGACCGACCGCCTGACCACGGAGGCTCTCGATTGGCTGGAAGAGGAAAAGGACCGCCCTTTCTTTCTCTACTTTTCGCATTTCTCCGTCCATCTCCCCAAGCAGGCCAAGGCCGATGACATCGCCTTTTTTAACAGGCTTCCCAGGGGCGAGCGCCACAACGATTCCATCTACGCCGCTATGATCAAGGCGATGGACGACAGCATCGGTGCCGTGGTGGATTACCTCGAGACGACAGATTCGGTTCGCTCGCCGGGCCGGAAGCTGATCGATAACACCATGGTCATCTTTTACTCAGACAACGGCGGGGTCGGAGGCTATTCTGACATCGGCATCCGGGGAGCCAACGAGGTGACCCGCCAGGCGCCGCTGAGATCGGGCAAGGGCTCCCTCTACGAAGGTGGTGTGCGGGTCCCTTTCATGATTCGCTGGGATGGCCAGGCGCCCGCCGGAACGGTCAACGAGACCCCGGTGGCCCCGATCGACTGGTACCCGACGCTCCTGGCACTGGCTGGTGTCGAGGCACCCGGGGAGCACGTTCTCGATGGTGAAAACCTGCTGCCTCTCTTCAGGGACCCTGCAGCCTCCCTGCCTCCGCGACCGCTCTTCTGGCATTTTCCCTGCTATACACAGGCCTCGACCCCGCTTGGAACCTGGCGCTCAAAACCCTGCTCGGTGATTCTCAGCGGCGACTGGAAGCTTCATTACTATTACGAGGATGAACGCTACGAGCTCTACAACCTGGCCCTGGATATCGGAGAGGCAGACAACCTGGCCGAAACCCGGCCGGAGGTCCAGCAGGCCCTTGCACGGCAGCTGAGAGCCTGGCTGGTTGAGACAGATGCTGCGCTTCCAAGCGTCCAGGCCACGGGGCGGAGGGTTGGCTTGCCGCCGGTCGTGGAAGCTCTCCATGTCCGGGGAGATTGCGACGGTAACGGCGAGGTGAACATCACCGACCCGATCTGCGTGTTGCAGTATCTCTTCCTCGACCAGCCTGCCCAGGCCTGCTTCAGGTCATCGGATGCGGATGGTAACGGGGAGCTCAACATCACCGATCCCATCTACCTGCTCAATTATCTCTTCAGCGGCGGTGCGCCCCCGGTTGATCCCTTTCCTCTTTGCGGGCCTTTTCCCGATGGCCCCTTGCCGGGGGAAAACTGTAAAGCTTCCTGTCCCTGATTGTAAGCAACCCGGGCTGTGCACTTGTATTTGCGGGGTCTCAGCAGGCTTCAGCAGACGGCCTGCTGCAGCTCTACTGGAAACGGATGGAGTAGAGGTCTGCATCCTTGAGTACGAAGCGCAGGCGAAGGGCCTTTCCGGCCAGCGGCTTTACATCGGGACCCTTCTTCCACGCCACCTCGCGCTCGATGAAATCTCCGATGAATTCGCGCGAGTCCTCCAGGCTGTAGCCCGGAAAGGGCTTGCCGTTTTTGTCTGTAATTTCGACTCGCAGGCTGCCCGCTGCTCCAGTTGAGCAGTTCACCAGCAAACGGCAGGAGAAAGAGTCCCTGCCGCCGGCCGGCTGGAAGCTCAGCAGGCGCGTGGTCATCTCTCCGCCGGTATAGGGGCCGTTGACGGAGACAAAGCCATCGGTTCGCAGGGTGTAGCGGGCCAGCTTCGCTCCCGGCTGTCCGTAGTGTTTCTGGATATGGATGGCGAGCCTGTCTTTTG
The DNA here is from genome assembly GCA_964615885.1 of uncultured Planctomycetia bacterium. Taxonomy (GTDB): domain Bacteria; phylum Planctomycetota; class UBA8108; order UBA8108; family UBA8108; genus UBA8108. The sequence continues at coordinate 25,525 of CAZTRG010000121.1, forward strand.
AGATCGGCACGATTCCAAGAGCCGGGTAATTTGTCCGCGACACCCAGTTCTCGAGTCCGGTCCCGGGGCGGATGAAGGCTTCCATGAAGGTGCGCTGGTAGACGCCTCCGCCACGGGTACTCATCAGGACCGCATCGGAGCAGTCGCTGAAGTACCCCGGATCGACATCGATCGCCCTGGCCTGCGCCGGTGTCAGGACCCGGCGCCCCGGCATGAAGCGGGCGGCTACTGACAGGTAGATGTGCGGAGCACGAAAATAGGGATGGGTCTGGTTGGTGTAGAGATGCTCCCGTGGTGTGCCGCTGTAGGTCATAGCCTTCGGTTGACTCCAGCTGATGAAGTCCTTCGAGGTCACCCGGCTGATGCTCCTGAAGCCGCTCCAGGGCGTTGGGCCATCCCAGGTCCTGAAGTAGCACAGGTAGAGCCCCTCACTCTCCGACCAGAAGGAAACGTTCTGGGAGTCAAAGGCGCCCTTGCTGATGACGGCCTTCGGGCGGGCTCTCTTCCAGTGGAGCCCGTCTCCTGAAACAAAGGCCACCAGCCCTGTTTTCGATGTCCCGGCAAGTGCCTTATAGCGTTCCTGCTGAGGAGCAGCAGGATTGGTGTCGATGAAGGGAGAGAAATTATGTGAGCAGGGGGCCTCGTTCTTCAGCACCACGTTGTTCCTGCGGGAGCCGTCAATCTCGTAGATGCCGAGCTCGGGTTTTTTCCAGTGGACCCCATCGGCGCTTTCGGCGTAGCAGGTACTTTCAAGGGTGGAGCCGTCTCCCCCGGACCGGGGCAGCCCGCGGTAGTACATGCGGAACAGTTTCTTGTCCTTCAGGACAGTGACGTAGCCTGCAAACCGTCCCTCCCAGGGTTTGTCAAAGGCGATCGCATCTCCATCGGGAGTGGGTGGATGGAGCCTGAGAGAGGCACCCTTCATTTTTCCGATGAGGAAATCATCCACGAAGAGCTCCCGGCGGGAGCCGATTTCAACCAGGGCCTCTTCTTCCGGGGGCGCTGGGAATGCAGGGCCCTGCAGGACAAGGCTGAACACCAGGGCAAGAAGAAGCCGGGGGGGTGGTGCCAGGGAGCTCATCCGGGGCTGCCGCCAGTGGAGCCGGGAGCTGGTGCTGTTTTTTGCCGGGGCCTCAGGGAGCATCATGGAGGCTGTCGAGGAAATCCCTGAGGAGGGGGGTCTGGTCCCTGGCGAGTCTCCTGTTGCCGCAGATGAAGTCGCTGAAGGTCTCTCCATCCCAGTTGAAGTTTCCGATGCGGCAGGGGTCAATCGCAATGCAGTCACAGATAGCATCCCGGTCGAGGAAGATCTTCAGGTCTGAAAAGAGAGCCAGCATCTCTGCGGCCTCTCCAGCTGTGAGCTCGCGGGCAGGGAGAACGTCTATCACCGCGCACTGGACCTCGCCGAGGAAGAACTCAAGGCACTTCTCGCCCGGTTGCCCGGCTCGAAGCACACTCATCTCCAGCTGGTAGTCGCCATTGAGGCCGGCTGTGATGGTGGCCTCGTAGACACTGTTGAGCTGCGGGCAGAAACCGAAACCAGGGGAGTAGTGCAGCCGGAAGCGGTCAAAGTTCGAGAGGTCCCTGGTGACCTCCTGGGGCCCGCAGGGGCCGACATTTTCACAACCCAGGTCATCGAAAGGCATGGGGTCCTCTCCGCACTCATTCGGGCCCGGGGGAGGCGGCGGAGCGCCGCCGAGGAAAAGGTACTGGAAGGTGTAGATCCCATCGCTGAGGTCGATGTTTCCGGAGTTGTCGGCATCCGCTGCGTCTTCGCAACCCGGCCGTTCTCCCGCATTGAAGAGAAAAACCAGCGTGGCGATGCCATCGCTGAGATCGACCTGGCCATCGCCATTGGTGTCGCCGCGGCGGAAGTTGACGCAGGTGACTCCCCAGCCCCCCGGACAGGAGGTGGCTGAAAGAACCAGGATGAAGAAGGCGACCAGTAATTTGTTGAACAAGCAGGAGTCCTCTTATTTTGTGTTCTGGTAGCGCGGCTCAATCTGAGGCCTGCGCCTGATCTTCTTATAGTAAGCCCCACTTTTTATTCCAACAAGGAACTGCCCCGGCTTATCTACTTCTTCTCCCGGTCTTTTTTCCGGTACTCCAGGGCGAAGGGGATATAGAGCAGCAGGCTGCAGAGGCTGACCATGATGATCATGCCGAAGACGTACCAGGGCCAGTCGCCGATGATAAGTCCGCTGGCTACCTGCGGAGGCTCGCAGAGAAAGATATAGTTGGTATCGAGAACCTTATTAACCAGCCCTACCGCAAGAAGCAGTGGCAGGCCCAGCAGTGAGATCTTCCACCAGGATCCTCGTCCGGGTCGCATGCCGAGTGCAAAGGTCAGGTAGAGAGCCGAGGCCAGGATCCCTCCATGGGAGACATAGTAATCCAGGAAGACCAGGGTCTCCTCTCCAAGGGTTCCATCCTGGTTGATGACTCCCTGGGCCAGGGTGAATTCGGGGGTCGCCAGGGAGATGATTGCACCGGGGATTCCCCAGTAAAAAAGGCATTCATAGACCAACCGGGAACGCCAGATGAGAGCTACCCAGGAGAAGATGGCGGTGATGTCGCAGAGATGCAGGGGCAGGCTTGTTTCTTTTGTCCACAGGCCCCGGCTTGCCAGGTAGGGATGGATCCAGATCTCCCGGATCAGCAGGAATAATCCCAGCAGCAGGGCGAGCCTGTTCTTCCATTGGCCGTCTGCGTGTCTTCCGGCCAGCACGAGGGCCGCAATCAACGCTAAGCAGGCGGCTGTGGCTGTGAACCAGAGGGATGAAAGAGGTTCTAAGGTATCATGCATTTTTCAGTTTGACCGTGGAGCTGGGTGTTTGAAGCCCCTGGGACAGCAGTATATCGAAAACAGATCTGCATATTTGACTACAGGCGTGGTTTTATTTCTGTACAGGCTTCCAAACTTATACAATTTGCTATAGCTGACCTTACTGGTTTTCTTACGGAGCCCTGATTTGAAGTTCTACAGGATACACAGTCTATTTGTTCTCCCGGTTCTTGCAGCGGTTCTGTTCGGCTGTGATTCTGATGGGTCCCAGTATTCGGCCTCACCGAGACAGCCGGGTTTTCCCCAGGGTATCGAGCGGGGGCCGCAACTCGCGTTGGCCTCTGAGCGGTCTATGACGATCGCATGGAAAACACTCACACCTGTTGTGGGCTCGGTTGACTACTGGGCCGATGGCGGCTCCGTCAGCACCGTCAGTGGTGCCGGCAGGTCGACCGAGCACGTCATCCTGCTGGATGGTCTCGAACCGGCGACGACCTATCTTTACCGGGTTCGCAGCGGACCGGAGGTGCTCAGCAATGTGAGCTCCTTTAAAACCGTCTCCGATGACCCTGCGGCTCCGATCCGGTTTGCGGTACTGGGTGACCATGGGTGCGGGTGTGCTGCTCAATACGCCGTGCTTGATGTCATCAAGGACAGTGAACCCGACCTGGTCCTGACAACCGGGGATAACGCTTATTACGATGGCACCCCGGCTGAGGTCTTGCGGAATTATTTTGTTCCCATGGCATCGCTGATTGATCACGTGCCTGTCTATCCCTGTCTTGGGAATCACGATGTCCGAACCGGGGATGCCAAGCCGCTCCTGGATGAGGTCTACCTGCCTGTCAACGATGCGATTGGTTCTGAGAGCTATTACTCCTTCCAGCGGGGTAACTGCCTCTTTATCGCGCTTGATTCGAATGCGGACCTTTCAACCACCACCTTCCAGTACGAGTGGCTCGAGGAGCAATTGCAACGCACCACGGCTCACTGGGTGATCTGTTTTTTCCATCATCCCCTGTACAGTGATTCAAGTCATGGCGATGACCAGGTGCTGCAGTTTTACCTGGCTCCCCTCTTTGAAGAATATGGAGTCGATCTTGTTCTTGCCGGTCATGACCACTCCTACCAGAGGAGCTATCCCCTTCGTGCAGGAAGGGCCATCGATGGAAGTATGGAGCCGAATTTTGTTGATCCGGGGGCTCCCATCTACGTCATCACTGCCGGGGGAGGAGCTGCCCTTTACAGTCTCTTCCGTTCCCTGCGGATGGCTTCGGTGGCTGCACGGCACCACGCTGTGATATTTGATGTAGAGGGTAACGAGCTGCGGATGTCAGCAATAGGTACCAACGGGGAGATTTTTGATTCGATGAGCATCCGGAAAACCATTCCTGTTGACGGCGGCCGGTAATAGTGAAAGGATGCGTTTATGGCCAGCCATAAACTGAAAAAGGTCACTGTTCCGGAGGACCCCTGTCCGGACTGTGGTCTCTCCATGCAGGAGGTTGTACTCTCCAACCTGTCCTGGACAATTCCCCCGGCCAGCTTCTGGAACAGCGACTGGAAGCCTGTTCGCGGCAGGATCTGCCCAGCCTGCGGGCGTATCCAGCTTTACGGAGACCTCCCGACAGCTGCGGAAAAAAGTCCCGAAAGTGAAGAGGCCGCCGCCGAGGCGGCAAACCCCGAGCTGCACGAAACGGGCGGGCTGGCTTGAAGGCTGTGGATCTTTCTCCTCACCAGAGGCGAAATGCCCTCCTGGGAGGGGGTTGCTGGATATTGGCCGGGCTCTATTGTGCTCTCACCGGTTTTAATTCCTCGCTTGACCTGATCGAGCTGCTGCTGCTGTTCGGCCCGCTTGTCGCCGTTCCCGGGGGGCTGGTGATGGTGCTGGGTGGGCAGGCGCTGAGAGGTGAGGGTCTGCTTGGTTCCCTGGTCCTGCCGGCGGCTGTCTGCGCCTTGGGGGGGCGCTGCCTTGCCCCGGAGCTGGATGCTCCGGTGGATGGGACGATCCATTACCTCCCCGCCGCCCTCTGTCTGCCCTGGCTCCTGGTGACGGGGCTTGTCGCCCTGCTCGGATTGCAGCGAATCCTCAAGCGGGGCCTTGCGCCGATTGAGGAGTTGGCAATCGATGTCGGCCTGCTCTACCTGCCGGTGGGGGGTGGCTGGCTGGTTCTCTCAAGCGCTGGTATCGATCCGCAGGAATATGGAGCCGATATAGTCCTGTTGACCGCAGTCCATTTTCATTTCGCCGGGTTTTCCGCTGCGGTCATCGCCGGTCTTGCGGGGCGGGCACTGAAAGGTGGAGCCGCCGGCAATGCCGGTCCGCGCCCTCTTGCGCTGGCCGCCTACCGGTTTGCGGCGTCGATAGTGATCATCGGACCGCCACTGGTTGCTGTGGGGATCATGGCCTCTCCGATCATCGAGGTGATCTCGGGGGTGGCCCTGTCTGTCGGGATGCTCACCCTGGCCTTTGTGCTGGTCTTGATTGCCTTGTCAGGAGGGGAACTGCTGCCGAAGCTGCTTTTATGTGCAGCCGCACTTTCACTGACGGCGACAATGGCGCTCTCTACCACCTACGCTCTTGGGGAATACCTCTACCCCGGAGAGGACAAGCTGATTCCCAACCAGCTGATGGCTGCCACCCATGGAGTGGTCAACGTGCTGGGGTTTACTCTCTGTGGGGGGCTGGGTCTTTTCCTCCTTCGGCGGAGAGGATCGTAATTCCAGGACCGTGTAATCTTTTGTCGGGCCCGGGTCAAATCGCATAGAAACCAGTCGTCCCTGCGGTTACCGTAGAGTCCTCATAAAACCAAGGAGTAGTCATGTTGAGCAGATCACCTTTTCTGATGGCGGCACTTCTGGTGTGCTGCTGGGTTCCGACTCTGGCGACCGGGGAAGAGCCTACCTACAAGAACGAGAAGTACGACACCAAGCACTCCCGCAACGTGCTGGATTTCTGGAAGGCTGAATCTTCGAAGCCCACTCCCCTGGTTATCTATTTCCACGGCGGCGGGTTTGTACAGGGCGACAAGAGCCAGATTCCCAGCCGGTCTATCATCGATAAGTACCTCAAGGCCGGGATCTCTTTTGCCTCCTGTAATTACCCCTTCATTGAGAACCAGAGCGGGGCTGAGTATACGAAGGTCATGAAGCATTGCGGGCGCGCGATCCAGTTCCTGCGCTCAAAGAGCAAGGACTGGAATATCGACTCAAGGCGCTTCGGGGCGATCGGGGCTTCCGCAGGGGCGCTGATTTCAGAATGGCTCGGCTACGGGCCTGAGATCGGGAGCCGCCGCAGTCGTGAGAAGGTCGGCCGCTATTCCTCGAAGGTCCAGGTGGTCGGCAGCCTCCTGCAGCCGATGGGTACCCAGGAGATGATCCTCGGCAAGATGAAACGCGGCGGGCCTCCGCTCTATATCTACGCCCACTCCCAGCCTTCCGATGCGGTTCACCATCCCAAGTACGCCAAGATGTTGAAGGCGAAGGCTGACAGGGTGAGGATCCCCTGCGTGCTCTACGGTACTGGAGAAAACGGTATCCCTCCCCATCCGAAGGGAAAGAGCCCGGTGGAGTCCCAGTTCGAATTCTTCTGCAAATACCTGAAGGTGAAGGTCAAGCGCTGAGCTGTCCGCCGCGCCGGTCCTTCCTTTCTGCTTTTCACGGTTTGGGTCTGAATAACAGCTGTAATATTTTTCATGGAGATTGGGTCTGATGCATAAATCTGCAGGTTTTCTGTTGGCGCTGGCTTGCTTCCTCTCACAGGGAGTAGTTTCTGGCCAGGAGGGGAGGATCTTTCGAAACACTCCCGAAACAAGAGCGATCTGGGAATTCAACAGCTTTGAGGAGCCTGTCGGCAGCGCTCCTGCTGACGGGGTTGTCATATCAGACCTTTCAGGCAACGGGAATGATGCCGTCGTCAAAAACAACAATCGCTCCTCTATCCAGGTTGGTGAAGGAACGACACTCTGCGAAGGTGATACTGCTATCTACCGTGGTCCTGGCTGGGATGGGGCAGCTCATGTTGCGACCAATGGCGATGGGGCGGCCTTCGAATTCGGTGAAGATGAGAGCTTTTCCATTGAGCTCTACGTCGTCCGTGACGAGACCCCCGGCACCCAGAACTGGGGCATCCTGGCGGGAACCTGGCACAGCCGCACCCTGCTTACTGACACAGATGATCCGAACTCGGGAGCCTGGTACGGATATGGCTATATTCGTAACAATGACTCGGCCGGCTGGGCCTTCGTTGCTTCGCCGATTGAGGCAGACGGGAGCTTTACACCGGGGAATAACGAGTTGAAGAGCGATTTCTTTGATATTCCTGCTGGAGAACACTATCTCGTGACGAGCATCAACCGGGAGAATGGAATAGGGCGGGTCTATCTCGATGGAGAGCAGGTTGCCCAGTTGACGATTCCTCCGGGCAAGGCCTTCTATACCCCGGCGGGTTACGATCCGGCTCATTTTGCTTTTCTTACAGGCGTCGATGACCTCAGCAGGGGGTCCTACAGGACCTCTCCCTCGGGGTATTCCATCAGCGCTGCACGGGTGCAGGCCCGCCACATGACTTCCCAGGAGGTCCTGGATAACAACTTCATGATCCAGGATTGCGAGCCGATTCCCTTTGTCAAGGAGGTCGAGATCCAGGCAGTAATAACCTCTTCGGCCCGTGAGGCAATTGTCGACCAGTGTGTCAGCGTATCCGGGGCTAACAGTGTCGGTGGAAACGAGGCGGAGATTATCAGCTACCAGTGGCGGATTGGCGGTGGTCCCTACATTGAGGGGGATGTCAATTACGATTTGTCTTTCGATGAGCCGGGCGGGGCCGATGGGGTAGAGGTTGGCCTCCGAATTACCGATGCCGATGGCAATACGGCCGAAGCTGCCGTGTCGATCAATGTGGGTGTCCAGGTTCCGGTGGCCGACATCAGCGCGATGGTCAACGGTGAGACCACTGAGGGTGAGACCGTCTGGCTTGCCCTGGGCGGTGTGCTGGGGCTCAGCGGTGCCGGTTCCACAACTCCCGTCTCAGCCGTGGCCTTCCTCTGTCCCGCGGCTGCAGGAGACCCGGTCCCACCCGAGGCGATCGGCGAATATCTCTGGGATGTCGATTCAGATGGAGTGGTTGACCAGGTGGGTATCAACATCGAGCTTCCCCCGATTGAAGAGGTAGGCGATTTTACCGTCACCCTGACTGTCGTCAACGAGGCCGGCACCGAGAGTACTGTAACCCAGGCCTTCAGCGTGGTAGACGTTCCCGCTTGGGCGGCACCCTCGCCTCCCGGGCGGATTTTCATGGAGACTGACGATGCCATTGCGATCTGGGAGTTCAATTCCGAGGACCTTCTTGTCGAAGATCCGCTCCGTCGTGAAACCATCTTCGAGGACTTCTCGGGTAATGGCCTGGATGTGACAGTTGAAGCCAACGGGGACAGCTCACTGGTCATCGGGGAGGGCGCCGGTGCTTTTGATGACAATTCTTCTGTCCGCAAGGGCCTTCCCGGGCAGGGGCGGCTGGTGGTGAATGACGATGACAACCAGTTTGAGTTTTCCGAGAACCAGGATTTCTCCATCGAGCTCTATCTGAACCGGGAAGAGGTTCTCGGCACAGCCGGCTGGGGAGTCCTTGCCGGCACCTGGCACAGTCGCAACCTGGTGAATGACAACCTGGACCCGATCGCCGATGGCGCGTGGTATGGCTATGGTTTCGTGCGCCCTGGAGGTGCCGATGTAGGAGGGCAGATGCTCTTCAATATGTCACCCATCAATCCGGATGGAAGTTTTGTCCCTAGCTGGAACGAGATCAAAACTCCGATTTTTGATATTCCGACCGGGCGTCATTATGTTGTGGCCACGGTTTCCCGCTCGAGCGACCCGCAGACCGCCTCTGTCTATCTTGATGGAGAGTTCAAGGGGGCGGTTAATCTTCCTCCCGGAAAGGCCTTTATTTCTCCCGCCGGCCATGATCACGCCCGTTTCATGTTCTTCGCAGGTGAGGATGATGCTTCTCGCGGACAATACCGGGTGGCTCCGAGCGGTTACTCCATTGATTCGGCCCGTATTTCATCAAGGGCTCTCAGTGCCGAGGAAATCGCTGCGAACAATCGCTTCCTGAAGGCAGGGTATGCGGTTCCACTGCAGGAGGGTGAGCCAAAGCCCCCTGCCGGTGTGAGCTTTGTTCGTGGAGATTCCAACGGGGACGGGGAGGTCAATATCTCTGACCCGACCTACATACTGGTCAACCTGTTTCTTGGCGGGGGTGGCCCTCCATGTGTCGATGCCGCCGATGGCAACGACGATGGTGGAGTGGATATCACCGATGCGATCTATGTCCTGAACTTCCTCTTCCTCGGCGGCGCGGCTCCCCCGGCTCCTTTCCCTGCTTGCGGAGCTGACCCTACGGTTGATCAGATCACCTGCGAGCCGGCTGACCCGGCCTGTGGTTGAGACCTGGAATTGAGAGAGGTCGTCCTG
>CAZTRG010000122.1:0-10718 GCA_964615885.1 uncultured Planctomycetia bacterium
AAATAACGCTGGAACTTTAGTCTCAGGAGCAAAGGCTTTCAAGGCATAAAACTCTGCGCCCCAATCAGCAACAATGTTCTACGTGGAACATCCTGGCTGCAAAGGACCAAAACCATCTCGAGGAAAGCCACAACCGCCACCCCCAAACCCGCAACCCAAAGGCAGCAACCCCAAAGCGGGCCACAAAGGCCAGGCCCTAAAACCCAGCCTGTAAAAAGAAGCTCCGCGACAGAAGAACGCCAACAGACTAACAACACAAACTATCTACCCCCGACGGAGAGGCCGGCCGCAACGGATCGCCCCAGGGCCCGCCTTCACGAGACGCCTGCAATTGGCAACCAGGCCCCCCAGAAAAGACAAACTCCTGCCGAGGCCCACAAATCGATTTTAAGGGCCTCGGCGGCGCCCGGGCCCGTTGGGGCGGGGGCGGGGGGCCGAGGGCCACTGAGGCGAACCTCGCCCGGCTGAGGGCCTATAAAGTAGGTGCGCGAGGCGGGGGCTGTCGGCGGGCCGGGCTCTTCCGGCGGGGGCGGGGGCTCCGTGCTTGTTTCGGCAGGCCCTGGTCGGCGATAGCGGCGCGCCTTGCCGCGAACGGCCTGCACAGCAGTGTTCCACGTGGAACACCAGCGCCTCCCGGGCTATCCGAGCAAAAAACAGGCCCCGCGGAGCGCACCCAGCCCCGCCACTCCAGAAAACCCTGAAAGATATATTAATCTATATATTATTATAGATCTATATAATACCTAAAAGAATAATATGTCTTTTTGGAAACAACTGCCGTTCTGGGGGCCGAAGCAGCCACAGGGGGCGCTTTTGAGCTGCGATTTTCGGCTCTTTGTCCAGCCCAATGAAAAAACCGCGCTCAAGAAAAGCGCGGTTTCTGTCGTTGACCATAAGCTCCGAAGTAAAAACTTCCGCCGGCGGCCTGCGGCCGGAGAGCTCCTCAGCTCAACTCGACTCCGTTTCGCCGGGATTGCTGAGATCGCCTTTTTCGCGATGCGGAGAACCGCCATCTGGCGGGGGAGGCGCACCGGCATCTTCATCTCCAGCCTCAGCTCCTGCGCCAGGCTCGATCGTCGACTGGCCCGATGAAGCTGAATAATCGCTGGCATCGTCGATTTCATCGCCCACGCCCTTGATGCCTTTTTTGAACTCTACAATCGAACGGCCCAGGCCCTTGGCGACCTTGGGAAGACGCGACCCAAAAAGAAGAAGCGCGATAAGGCCGACGATTATGAATTCCATCCCTCCCGGCAGACCTAAAAAAGCCAGATATGTGCTGTAAAACATAAGACCTCACATCCGAAACAGGGCCGCCTAATGACGCCCTTATTCCTCAGCCCAGGCTTTGCCCGGCAAGACCTTTACTGTAAAGGGCTTACGGAGGCGGCAAGCACAGAGCTTATAGGTGATCCCCTGGACATCCGCCTTCAAGCGCGAACAAGGGTTACTTCTTTCGCACTTTTCGTCCAGAAGTTAATTGAGAAGAAACATTTTAACTTCTTCAGTCGGAGTATCCATACAATTCCTCTACCAGGCGCCGCCCAATAAGAGTCAGGAGCTGGAGCTCGATTTGGCGGGGATCGTCGAATTCAAAGTTCACCTTGAACTGCCCCTCGCTTCCTCTCTCCCTTCCAACACGCCAGCGCGTGCGCTGATGCACCACCTTGGATTTTTCAGTGTCCAGCACCCTGTAACTGATCACCGCCTTGGGATCAAAGAAGCCTACTGATCGGGGGTTCTTAAGAACAAACTCCTCGATAATGCCCTCAACCACGAAGCGAGCCCCTACGCTTTTCCCGATCCGCCCCAGGTCCGAATCTCCCAACCGGGGCTTGGTCCAGTCGCGAATCACCTTTTGGGCCTCATTTACGCGTTCTCCTGAAACAAGCCGCGCATCAAACTCCGGCTTTTCTGCATAGATTTCAAAAGACGTGACCACACTGCGGCCTCGCCTGGATTCTCCATACCAGAGATCGACGTTGGCCGTGGTCTCTCGGAAGGGCACCAGGAGGACGGTCTCTCCGTCAAGCCCTAAGCCATCGTTAAAAGGGGCATCGTGCCGGTGGGAAAAGCACCCGCAAAGCAATACGGGCAACAAGAGAGCTAAGGCGCTGCGACAGTTTTTTCTCATCTGCTCTTTTACCCTCAACGGGTCTTCTGTTGGAAAATGGGGGGGCCAGAACGCTGGGGAAGTTTAGCTTGATTGCAACCGGCAAGCAAATTGAAACGATCAATCGCGTAAAGCTTCAGGAACTCCAGGCCAGGGCTCTTCACCCGGGACTCGGTTCAAGTACTCGAGCTCGATCTCATCATTTGGCTTACGAATGATGATCACTGGCGCCTGTTCGCGAATCGCCCGGCGCTTCTGCGGACGGAGATCAGCGATCTTAGCGGGTGAGTTTTTGCCACCAACGAGCATCAGGCGACGAGGCGAGGACCGGTATTCGACCCTTTCTGCCGAGGCCTGGTAGGGGCCTGTATTGATCTGAACATTGCCTCCACCGCGAGCCCCTTTTGTTCCGATAAAATTTGAGGCTGCTGCCCAGGGCAGGCGGTTTTCGGCCGAAGCGCCGCCGGAAGGATTCACGTGCAAGGTAAGGCGCTGGGCCACCACCTGCCAATGCTTCCCGGCTCCTGAATCGTCTGGTGGGGGAGAAGCCGACTTTCCAGGGGCGAAGAAGTTGGCCATCACGTTGCGCTTAAAGCCCACCACTACCATCTGACGAGGCGGCACATCCTTTGAATCTCCAGCCTTCTCGTAAAGAAGCGCCTCTATCACCTGCGCATCGATGATGTCGACTCTCTCTGCGACCGGCTGAGGACGCTCCTGGTCTCCTCCCAGGGCACCGGAAGCCTCAAGCCCATCCTTGAAATGCTGCAGTGTCTGCCGGCGGCCATCGCGCGAAAAGACCCTTACCTTGCTCTGACTACGGTCGTAAACGAGATCATCGCCACGCAACAGAATTGCCATTTCCCGGTTGTAGAGAAGGACCTTGTCACGCGCCTCAATTCCCGTCAGCTGAAACCGCCCGGACTTTTCTTCCTTTGAAAGCCGCAACTCCAGCTCGTTCGTCTCAAACTCCCAGGCCATTTTTCTGCCCGCCTTGCGGGCCGCATCGTCAGCCTTCTCTTCACGGCGAGCACTCTGGCCGAGCTCTCCTTTGACTTCAGAGCGAAACGTTACGCTGTTGCGCTGTTCATCGTAAACGATTTCCCGCGCGCGGACAGGGCCCTGCAGTTCCTCATGATCCAATTGCATTGCCTGCAGGCCGTTTCCATAAAAACGCAAGCGGCGTGAGGTTGAGTCCCAGGCTGCTTTTTCCCCTCTCATCTCGAAGATCTTGCCGCTGACGGTAAGCGGCGTTTCTTCCCCGGAACTTGCTGTGAAGGCCTTAACGGACCGAAGATCGCTGAGGAGGCCCCCTTCCGCCTCTTTTTCGCTTTCAGCTCCCTCAAATTCCACATCTGCCTGTGCGGCCTGAATCAGCAAATCGGGGCGATTGGTGATCTTGTCTCCACTATAAAGTCGAACTTCGACCCCATCGGCCAGGACGCACTGCTTCGACTCCTGCTCAAACCGGATTTTTCCGGCCAGAACCACTCCGCCTTCTTTTTCCAGCTTGGCCCGTTGCTCCGCTGTTCCAATTAACTCGAAAACTTTTTTGCTGGTCAGCAATTGGACTTCCGGAGCAGAAAAGCGATAAAGACCGTCGGCCTTGGTGGTCAGCCGTACCGGCCGGACGCCATCGCCCCGGGCAAACGCTTTCTGGAGGGTTTTACCTTCCTGGAAAAGAAACCCCAGGTAATCAGACTGGATCTCAACAACCCGGGGAGTGGAGGGGCCTTTCTTGTCCTTCTCCGCAGCCGGGCCGGGCCCATCCGCCTCACCTGCTTGAGGCTGGAAATCGCCCATGTCGACCTTCGCACTGACGGAGCCCTCAAACCAGGCGCCCTCAGGCCCTCCATCAACAATCAGGTTGATCTTTCGAGCCTCTACCCAGCTGGAACCCTGGGTGAGCCTTGGAAGCTCTCGTTCGGTGCCTTCCAGGGTCGCCTGCTGCAGGCCAGCCTGGTAAGTCAGCGTTTTCCCGGCTGCCTGGAACTGATGGTCGGAGGTGGGGGGGCGCGTCTTGCTGTCCTTGCCCTGGCGCAAGCCTCTGCTCCGCAGAACAACCCCGCGAGCCTGGTCGCTGCGGGCAATAAAATGGGAAAGGGTGGTGCCGCTCTCGCCTTTTTCTTCACCGGCATTAAACGCAACCTCCACCTCATCGGCATCGAAATCAAGCTGGTCGAGCTCATCTCGAGCTGCCGGTGCTTGCCCCGCACCCTGGGCGGCCGGCTTCCGGCCGGGCCCCTGGTTGACAAACTGCTCCGCCCGGGCCCGGGCTTTGCCGCGACTCCCTTCATTCCCCGTCATCTTAAACGAGCCGGAAACGTCCTGTAGAAAGAGCTTTTCGCTCTGCGGCCGCATAACCGCCCGCTCTGCAACGAAATCAACATCCGGCCCCTGAAGCGTAGGCCGCCCGGTCAGGACTCCTTCGACCAGCTTGCTGCCTGCCGTGCCTCCAACAGCGCCGGCAACATTCAGCCACTCCAGCTTCTCCCCTGACAGCAAATAAGTACGTTCGCCACGAGCAACGATTGCCTTTACTCTGCCGCCCTCCCAGGTAGCAAGCGCCCGGCGCGGTGTAGGATTCTTCCTGCGGTCGTCAATCTCCAGCTCCAGTTTCTGACACTCAAACCGCGTATTGCCCAGGGCCGGAGCGCCGCCCTTTGCTTCCGGCTGAAAGCCCTGAAAAATCTTCACCTCTTTCATAAAGGTGATAAACGTCGACTCGCGGGCCCCCTTTTCAAGCGGAGCACGGTTGAAATCAAGGTCCAGAGAGCCTTCACAGGTGATCACCACCTTTTCTTTCCCGGCCGGGGAGGAGGCCGGGGACTGGCCGGCCTCTGAGAGGGTGAGGCCACCAGCAACATCGGGATCCAGATAGGTGTAAACCGGCGCGTGGAAGCGGAGAACCTCCATCCCGGAAGAGCCCGAATGCCCCTGGAGGCCGGCAGGGCTGTGAACCTCCAGGTAGGGGTTTTTGATATAGACCGCCTTGTCTGAACTGAGAATAAACCGCGTCTTCTCGGTTGCCTCGGTCTCGTTTTTAAATAACAGCTCCTCAAAATGAAATTCGGTCCCCTCGTGGGTGGTTCCACTGCCATTTTTAAGGGTGACGCTGACCAGCCCACTGCCCTTAACCAGGCCTCCGGAGCGGTGGTAAATCGCGCTCTCGAACTTCAGAAGAAGGCCCCGTGGCTGTTTTCCATCCAGCTGGGCACGTATAACCCCATCTCCCTCATAGATGGGAATATCGATCGTTCCGTTTCTGAGGTTCAGATTCTCAAGCTCATCGATTCTTGCGCCATCTTTAAGGTCATCCCTTGGCAGCTCTGCACGGAGGGTGAAATTGCGCCGGCCAAGCTTGACGTTCCAGAAGTCGAAATCGAGGTAATTTTTCCCGCTGCCGCCCGTGCTGATGTTGTGGCTCACCCGGAGGCCGCCCGGTCCCTCGGCAGATCCATCAAGCCAATGCTTGAATTCACCGGTGGCAACGATAAAGAACCCCAGCATGCTCAGAAAGACTACTGTGAAAAAGGCTGTTGCTTTCACGAGAACTTCTCCAGAACTGACCCTAAAAGACCCTTCGCCTCGAGAACCATTTCAGCGACTTCCCTCACCGCTCCAGAACCTCCAGGGGCCGATGTCACATATTCCGCCAGCTTCTTTACTTCGGCATGGGCATTTGCTACCGCGACAGGAAATCCGGCGATCCGCAGACAAGAAAGGTCGTTTACATCATCTCCGATGTAACAAACCTGGGAGAGCTCGAGGCCCTGGCCCTTGACCAGGTCTTCAAGATGTTCTTTCTTCCTGGAAATGCCCGTCTGGCAAAGTCGAATCCCGAGTCCACGCGCCCGATGGTCCACCGCAGGGCATTTGCGGCCTGAAAGAAAGGCAACCTCGACCCCGGCATCCATCAGCAACCGCAGCCCCATGCCATCGGCCACCGAGAAGTTCTTGAATTCCTCGCCCCTGTCATTAATTCCGATAACGCCATCGGTCAGGGTACCGTCCACATCGCAAACGACAAACTGAACGTTGGCTGCGGGCATCTCGACACTCGACAAAGTGTTCTGGCATCTTCACTTCCGCGACTGCGCAAAACATTGGCAGCCCGGCGAATTCCCATAATCCACCGCAGGGGATTGTAGGCGCAGCCGCAGGATTGGCAAGGAAATAGGCGAATCAGAGTGCTTTTGCGCCTTCAAGGAGATTATCCAGAACAGCCGGATCCGCCAGGGTCGTTGTATCTCCCAGGTCGTCCGTTTCTCCCTTACCTATTTTCCTGAGTATTCGCCGCATGATCTTGCCACTGCGCGTTTTGGGTAATCCTGGCGCAAACTGGAGGCGATCTGGGGATGCAATGGGGCCAATCTGCCCGCGCACATGCTCTACCAGCTCCACTTTCAGGTCGTCTGCCGGCTCGAACCCGCTGGTCAGGGTCACAAAGGCATAGATGCCCTGCCCCTTGATCTCATGCGGCATCCCAACAACAGCAGCCTCGGCAACGGAAGGGTGTGCCACCAGGGCACTTTCAACCTCGGCAGTGCCCATATTGTGTCCAGAAACAATAATGACATCATCCACCCGGCCGGTGATCCAGTAGTAGCCGTCCTCATCCCGTCGACAACCATCGCCAGTGAAATATTTACCGGGGAATTGGGAGAAATAGACCGCCTTGAAGCGATCGTGGTCCCCATAAACCGTTCTCATAATCGATGGCCAGGGATGTCGAATGCACAAGTTTCCACCGACAGCGCCTTCCAGCTCGTTGCCATCATCATCAACAAGCACCGGTTCTATGCCGAAAAAGGGAAGGGTTGCTGAGCCTGGCTTGGTTTCGGTTGCGCCCGGCAATGGAGTAATGAGGATTCCGCCTGTTTCCGTCTGCCACCAGGTGTCAACGATCGGGCAGCGGCCCTTGCCGACATTTTCATGATACCAGCGCCAGGCTTCCGGATTGATGGGCTCTCCTACAGACCCCAGCAGCCGCAGCGAAGGCATTTCGTGTGAATCCGTCCACTCCGTACCTTGTGCCATCAAGGCGCGAATCGCGGTAGGGGCGGTATAAAAAACGTTCACATCATACTTTTCCACGACATCCCAGAAACGGCCGTGATCGGGATAATTAGGAATCCCTTCGAACATCAGGGTCGTTGCGCCATTAGCCAGCGGGCCATAGACAATATAGCTGTGCCCGGTAATCCAGCCGATATCAGCGGTGCACCAGTAAACATCGCCGGGGTGGTAGTCAAAGACCAGCTCGTGGGTCAGCGAGGCATAAAGCAGGTAGCCGGCCGTAGTATGCAGAACCCCCTTGGGCTGGCCGGTACTGCCTGAGGTGTAAAGAATAAAAAGGGGGTCTTCGGCACCCATGACCTCGGGCTCGCAGCTTTCCGGCTGGTCGGCCACCAGGTCATGCCACCAGACATCGCGCTCATCCTGAATATTGACTTCCGTCTCAGTACGCTGAAAAACAACGCACTTGTTGACGCATTCAAGCCCTTCAATGGCCTCGTCGGTAATCTCCTTAAGGGGAATCGTCTTAGCCCCACGCAAGCCTTCATTCGCTGTAACGACGATGCTGCAGGTGGAGTCAAGAATTCTGGTCCGTAAAGAATCCGCGCTGAATCCGCCAAATACGACACTGTGAACCGCTCCAATGCGGGCGCACGCCAGAACCGCGACCGCCAACTCCACAACCATCGGCAGGTAAATACAAACCCTGTCGCCTTTGCAAACCCCAAGCGAACGAAGGCCCGAAGCAAAACGGCAGACCTCCCTGTGGAGCTCCCGGTAGGTCAGCTTCTTCGAATCGGCCGGGTCGTTGCCTTCCCAGATGATGGCGACCTCATCTCCCCGGCCGGCTTCAATATGGCGGTCCAGGCAATTTACCGAAGCATTCAGCTTTCCGCCTTCAAACCAGCTGATGGAAGGCGCCTCAAAGTCCCATTCGCAGACATTGTCCCATTTTTTGATCCAATCGAGCCGCTCCGCCTTCTCGGCCCAGAAAGATTCCGGATCTTCGATGCTGCGTTGATACTCTTCTTTGTATTGCTCGATGCTGCCGATGTGTGCTCGCTCACTAAAAGCTGCAGGCGGCGGATAATTGGCCTCCGACCCTTCAGACATCGTATTCCCTCCCGGTGATGTTTATTTACACGACGATCCTGAGAATATAACCCATTTCCCCCCCCTGATGGGAGAGGCTGAGACGAAGAGGCCCCGCGATGTGATAAACTCCCGGCGCTATGACCATCCAAGCCGCCGGCTTGACAGCCCTGAACTCCGAGGAAGCCCTGGCATCGGCAAGCGCCATTCTGGATGCCGGATATGAAGGCATCATCCTCGAGAACCCCATCCACCAGGATGCCTGGCAGGCATTGCTTCGCCTGCTGCCGAAGGATTCTGTAAAAGCGCTGCAGTTGTTCGTGCCTTATCCGCGGGGGCTGCACCCGGGGAGCACAAGGCCATACGAGGCTGCTGCCGAAAGCCCCAAGGAACGCGAGGAGGCCTTCCGCCAGGCACGAAAAACCCTTGAAGCCGCAGACCGAATTGGCGCGCCAGCCGTACTCCTGCCGATCACCCAGCTGAACGAACCCGGCCTCTCCTGGAACTACCGTCCGCCAACGCTTGCGCCGGACCTCTCTGAGTATCAGTTGCGCGAAGCCAGCGAGGAGGCTTCTCAGCGCATGGACTCTCTTCTGATTCTGCTTTCACGACTACTGGAACAAGCCGAGCGCTATGACCTCACGATCTGCCTGGCTCCAAGCAATCGTTCAGGAGAATTCCCCCTGGCAAAGGAGGCCCTTGCCTGCCTGCGCGAATTCGAGGGCGCCGACATGGGGCTCTGGCTTGACAGCTCCCGCCTTCCAGACGAATTCCTTCAGGTGCCGCGCATTGGAGAATCGGAGCTGGAAACGCTGGCCGAAGGCAGCCTCTCATCAGTCCAGGGGGCTTTCCTCCGTGACCGGGACCCGGCCGGCAAGGCCTGCCCGCCCGGCCAGGGATGTGTGCCCTGGGAGCTGATTTCGAAAACCCTGCACGACCTGCCAACCTGGTGCATCTCAGCTAATGATTGCGACACGATTGCCGGAGGCCTGCACTTTATGGCCGGCCTGGAAGGGGAACCGGAAGAGCCCGGGGGCTTATTGGGGAGCTGAGCAAAGGCTAGGCCGAATCACGGCGGGCATCGATCGCCGAGAGAATGGCGCTGGCCCTGTCTCGTCTTGTCTCATTCGGCTCAAGCTCAACGAAAAGGCTGAAATATTTCCGGCTCTTGTCAATATGGCTGGCGCGGTAGTGCAGATAACCGAGATTGAAATACGTTTCCGCCTCTATCTGCTCAGCCGGATGGGTCTCCACATGGTGCTCGAGAACCCGTGCGGCACTCTCGTCCTGGCCGCCTTGAATCAGTTTCTCACCCAGCTCCTTTTCCATGCCCGCATCAAACCTCAAAGAGCGATCTTCCTCGATGTGCTGTGAATAGATCTCGTAAGCCGCCTCGAAATCTTCCCCCCCCAGAAGCGAGGCCAGCACCTCATCGACAGAGCCCTCCTCCAGTTCATCGGTAGCGCTCAGGGCATCTTCTTCGACAACAAGGGCATAATCCTGGTCGGTCTCCACCTCTTCTCCGACCACCGAACCTGAAAGACGCGTCTTCACATCTTCCGCACGAATCCTGGTGCTGGAGAAACCGCCCGAAGCCGCGTCAGAACCATGACCCCCGGGAGCAGTCGACTTCTCCACTGAACCGGGAAACAGGTCTTCGCCGGCACCCTGGCGTCGGCGGCCAACAAGGAAAAACCAGCTGAAGCCCAACACGGCCGCCCCCAAAGGAACACCAAGCACCAGCCACAGGTTGTCTCGTATCCAGTCCGCCGTGCTTGCCGGCTTCTTTGAAGACGCCTCTGCTCCGGGCTTGTCCCCCAGCCCCTTTGCAGCGGGCGAGGCGCTATCCTTTGATTTCGTGGTCGCAGCCCCTGGCTTCTGCGAAGTTTTAATGACTCCGCCGCTGGGAGTTCTGGACCTTAAAGCCGAGCCCCCTGACTTCCCACTTTGTGCAACAGCCACCCCAGCGCCTGACGGCAAGGACGCGCCGATGGCAAAGATCGCAATAAATACAGTCGCGCGGTAAAGCATTCTCGAGTGCCTCGTTAACAGCACAATGGAACAAAATCAGAAGACCTCTGCTTCAACGACGATTCACAGAAAAGCCGCCCACTGAAGCCAACTGTGCAATTCTACCAGATGACTCTCTGCTCCATCGGATGGTTTTCCTGTTGGCTGCTGAAAGCAGGGCCAGGAGGCGGCCCTGCAGGCCTGAAGAAGTCACCTGTCAAGGCTTCAATGAGGTGGACAAGGCGTTATCCGGCGGTAGTATACCTTCTCATCTCAGGCAGGGGCGGAGCCTCCTCCCCTGCCTGGGCTTCACTTTTTTTCTATTTCAGGAGACGGTTGGTTTATGTGGTTTGAAGAAGATGAAGAACTGACGACGGAAATAACTAACGAGCTTCCTGTCGACGACGGCGACGATGCCGGCGGCGACGACGGCGGCGACGACGGCGGAGCTGCTGACGACGGTGGCGGTGACGATGCCGGCGGC
>CAZTRG010000123.1:0-6916 GCA_964615885.1 uncultured Planctomycetia bacterium
GCCATGGCGCCCAGGGAGGTCTTTCCCGATGAGATGGTATAGCGTCCCATCTCGACCTGGGTGAGGACCTTGATGAGGCAGCCGATGATGATGATCCACAGGAGCCAGAAGCCCGCCTCTGCGCCAACGATGGTGGTGGCGATCAGCTCACCGGAGCCGACGATGGAGCCGGCGATGATCAGGCCCGGCCCGAGATGCCGGAGAATTCCGCCGATGGTCTGCGGCGGCTCCTTGGTGCCATCGGCAGGCGTCCCGCTTTCAGCTTTGCTGGTGTCTTCCTGGTTCATCTCGCAGTCCCGTGGTTTCCAGATCCCTTTCCGGCAAGCTGCCGCAGATGCGGCAACCGGGAGGGATACGCTACTGCATGAGGCGGTGGAAAAAAAGGGCTGTCCCGGTCAATGATTCCGCGGCGGCGGGTGGGCGATCACCTTTCGCGGCAGAGCTGGAGGATTCTCTTGTAGCCGTCGAGCTTGCGAATGGGAGCGAGATCCTCGTCGTTTTCCATGTGGTCGGGGTCGTTGAACCCGGCCTCGACAGATTTCTCGAGGGCCTCGAGGGCCTTTTCCGGCTGGCCGGCCAGCGAGCAGGCGCAGGCGAGGTTGTAGTGGGTGAGCTCATCCTCGGGGTTGATCCTGGCGGCGATCTCAAAATGGTGGATCGCCTTGGCGTAGTTCTTCAACAGCAGGAAGGAGAAGCCGAGGTGGTAGTTGCCTTCGAAGTCGAAGGGATATTCATCGACCACCTTGCGGAACTCTCGCACGGCGCCCTGGTAGTCGCGCGAGCGTACGAAGGCGAGCCCCTGCAGGAGCAGCAGGTCCCGGGAAACCTCGGGGCGTTTCAGCACCAGGTCAGGGTTTCTCTCCTGCAAGAGGAGAAAGCCCCAGCGGTCATTCAGCTGGGTGATGAGGGCCCTTGCGGCAGCGTACTTGACGAGGAAGCTCTTCTCGAGCTCATCGTTCTCGACGATCGCGCGCAGGGTGGAGATGGAGCTCTCTCCCGCGGCGCGGGCGTACTGGAAGATCCTCCGGCGCCGGGCTGCAAAAGGCAGCTGCGGGTAATCGTTGAAGTGGATTCCAACCTGTTCATAGACCTCCGGCTGGATGCGCCAGCGCAAGAGGCCCTCGAGAAAGCTGTGGGCGGCACTCTTTTCCTTTGCGCCGGCAAGAGCCTTGAGGCCCCGCCCGCCCAGCCTGTAGAGCTCCAGCCGGGCCCTGTCGCGAGCCAGGCTCTCGCTGCCCTCGAGATCCTCAAGGACCGCCAGGATGTGTCCCTCAAGGAGGGGCCGCACAGCCGCGGCCTTGCTGCCTTTTCGATCCAGCTCCAGGGCCCAGAGGAGTCCCCGGTTGTAGCTGGCTGCCGCCGCATCTTTTTCAAGCAGCTTGCCGCTGGCGGAGAGCTCATCGAGTGCCTCGCCCAGCAGCCTGTCGTAGAGCCTCTGGCAGGTTGCTCTCCTGTCTCCGGCGGGAGGCTTTTCCTGCAGCGCCAGGACCTCCCTGCGCGCGGCGATTTCCAGCAGGGCAGGGGGCCCGAGAACCTTCAACCTCCTGATCAAGGCCTGGACCCGCGGTTCGCGGCCCTGGCCTCTCTCGCGGAGATCCTCAGCCCGCAGCCGGGTGACCTCGCTGTTAGATTCGAGTCCCTGGGAGATGGCCTCGAGCTTCTCGAGCTGGTGGTAGTCTTCAGCCATCCTGTCCAGCCCTGAAACTTCCTGCTGGAGCTTTTCCACTTTCTGTCCGAGTGTGCGCAGCAGCCTGCTGTCGGATTCTGGTACAGGGACTCCGCTCTCTTTTGCGGCAGCCAGTGATGCTCCCAGGCGTTTCCATTTCAGGAAGGTTTTCAGGCCCGCCTCGATATCCTGGTGGCGGCCCTTCCACAGGGAGAGCTGTTGCCGGAGCTCCTTGAGGCGGGCAAGCGCCTCGATCCGGTTCGTCAGCTCTTCGAGCTCCTTGCGGTCAAGCTCCAGGGCGCGGTACTCGGTTTCGAGGTGGCGCAGAAAATCACCGAGGATCTCGCGCAGGATTTTTTCAACACGCAGCGACTGAATCCTCCCGGCAGCATCCTTGCCGGGCTTCCCGGTCACTATTCCTGCCAGCGGCAGGAGTGCATCCTCCCCGAGATTGCGCACCTCGGCTTCGGCCAGCTTCGACACGAAGGGGTCGGGGTCACCGAGTCCCTTGAGCCATTTGTCCAGCTCCGCCGCCGGGCCTGCGAAACAGGCCTGCCAGGGGGACAGGAGAATGAAAAAGGCTGGGATGAGAGATCGGATCATGTTTTAGCGCCTGTAAGGAGTATATCGTCAGTTACCTCCTCCGGCAGGTCAGATCGTGATTTCAATTCAGCTTCGTTCAGGGCGTAGAGGGGGGAGATCTCAACCATCGGCGCCACCTCACCGGCCTTTCCGGTGAATTCAACTCCACAGCGCTCAAGCCAGCCGGCGTAGAGTTGCGAGAGGTCGCGTTGAGCGGACAGTGAGGAGCTCTCTCCTCCCATTTGCTTGATCGGGGAAAATTCAGCCTCCCGGTCTGCATGGACGATACAGCTTTTTTCTGCAGACCAGAGGGCATCGTAGATGCGGCAATTGAACTCGAAGCAATTGGGCTCGGTCGGGCGCACCAGCTCTCCCCGCCGGTCGATGAACTCAGCGGTTGTCTCGGTCTTGTGGAAAGAGGGATGGAGCTTTTCCGCATGGATCCTGGCGATGAACTCGGTGTTGAAAATATGGGCCGCCATGTTGCCGATGAGATGCCCGGGTTTTCCGTTCCGCTCTTCCTCCGGCAGCTCGGCGAATTTCACGACCCCGGTGTTTTCACCGATTCGGCAGAAAACCCCCAGGCTCTCCTCATCTTCGAGACGGTCGATGCACTTGGAGGAGACATCGTAGCCTCCCTGGAGGTGGTGCTCGAGGAAGGCAGGATCAACGACGGGTACCAGTGGATTGTCCACCTGGAAGAAGAAGAGGTATTCGACGCCATCCTCACGAAGTTTTTCCAGCTCATCGGAATCGAGGTGCTGATAGAGGACACCACCGTGGCCGCTGGGGGAGAGCGCCAGCCGTCCATCCCGCTTACGCAGGAACCTGCCGCGGCGGTCGATGAGCGGCAGCAGGGGCTGCGGGATAAAATGGACATCGGCCGGGTTCAGCCCGAAGTGGTTCTGTTCCTTGAAGAATTCCGAGGTCATCTCAAGGTAATCGGGATGGATCACGATGTGGAAGCCAAGAGAGGTTTTGTACCGGCGGTTGAGGGCGCGGATTTTTTCTGCATGCAGCTGGAACAGGCTCTTTCCACTGATCGGACCAACGGGCAGCATCCCGGTGGGTTCGCTGCTGGCCCCCAGGCTGGCCCCGCCAGCCAGCAGGAAGAGAGCCACCTTCCCTTCGCTCAGCGCCTGGGCGGCATTGCTGAAGCAGTCACTGTTTCCATTGACCCCTGGCGTGGCTTCGGGAAGCTGTTCGATGTCCGCAGCAGCGAGCATGCCGGGATCGATTTCAGAGCTCTTTCCCTGGCGTAATTGATGAAGCAGCCGCTTAACCAGCTGGTAGTTGACCGAGCGCAGATCCTCGATGAGCTTACGCTGTTCATCCTGCAGCAGCTCATCCCATTTCTCGAAGAGATGAGCCTGCCCGGCTTCCTGCGCCTTGGCAACGCAGACCTTGTCGGCCTCTGAATTGACCTTGATCATATTACCCTTAGTACCCTTTAATCCCCGGCTTGCAGGGAAGTCTGGGATTCTAGGTTCCCCTGAAGGCCCCGTCAAATGCTATCCAAGCAAACCCTTTTTCTTGTGAACACAGCCCCTTTTCCCGAAGTTATTGTGAGTAAAATGCTTCGGTATATCGGCAGGGGACTTCTGGATTTTTCTTTTCAGAGTCTCATGATGGGGCTACCTCAATCATTCGAAGGTTTCTCAGATGACGATGTCCTCAAATCCCCAAAATGAGCCAGGCGATGCCTGGGGCCGGGCGCAGCAGCAGGAAGCCTCTGCTCTCATCGAGCGTGCCCTCGCCGAGGATCTGCCTGCAGGAGATCTCACATCGGACGCTCTCTTTCCGGCCGCTGGAGCTGCCTCCGGGGATGATGGAGCCGTGCCGGGGGCGGGAGCTGTTGCTCGCTGTGTGTTCCGGAAGGATGGAGTTTTCTGCGGGGCACCGGTTGCCGTGGAGCTCTTTGAAAAGGTCGACCCGGCGGTGAAGGTGGAGGTGCTTGCGGGGGAGGGCAGCCGGGTGGAGCAGGGAGCTGCAGTGCTTGAATTGTCCGGTCCCTGCGGGTCGATTTTACGTGGTGAAAGAGCGCTGTTGAATTTTCTCCAGCGGCTCTGCGGCATATCGACCTGGACCGCGAGCTGGGTCCGGGAGCTCGATGGCATGGAGTCTGTTCTGCTGGACACCCGCAAGACCACCCCCGGCTGGAGAAGGCTCGAGAAATACGCGGTCAGGATGGGGGGGGCTGTGAACCATCGCTTCGACCTCTCCGACGGGATCATGATCAAGGACAACCACCGCTGGGTTCTCGGCAAGGCGGGGGGGACGGTGCTGGCTGACTGGGTCAAGACCCTGCGGGAGAGCTCCCCTGGAACTTTTCTCCAGGTGGAGGTCGACTCCCGCCAGGAGTACCTCGAGGCTCTCGAGGTAGGGGGTATTGATTCGATCCTTCTCGATAATTTTCCACCGGGAGAGCTTTCCTGGGCCGTCGAGGAGAAGCGCAGCCGCCAGGGTTGCGAGGTTCTGCTGGAGGCCTCGGGAGGAATCAGCCTTGAGAACGTGAGGCAGGTTGCTGCTACAGGGGTTGAAAGAATTTCGGTGGGGGCGCTGACCCACTCCGCCACGGCGCTGGATGTGAGTCTCGAAATGTCTGAGGTTTTCAGTTTGGAGCAAGAGCTATGAGGAAGCAGGGACGTCTCTTTCTGATGCTGGTACTGCCCCTGGTTGTTTCCGGCTGCGTTCAGCCGGCGCCCAAGGCGCTGCGGCTGAAGCTGCAGGTCGGCCAGAGGGAGTTGAATACCGAGGTGGCCTACAGCGATGCCAGCCGCAGGCGGGGATTGATGTTCAGGAAAGCTCTCGAAAAGGATTCCGGCATGCTCTTTGTGTTTCCCAGGAAGAAGATGCTGAGTTTCTGGATGAAAGACACCCTGATCCCCTTGTCCATCGCCTATATCGACGACAGCGGAAAGGTGTTGCAGATCAAGGACATGGCGCCAAGAGATGAGACATCCGTTGCCTCGGATTTCTTTGTCCGCTATGCGCTGGAGGTTGACCGTGGGTGGTATGAGAAGGCCGGCTTGAAGGAGGGGGATTCCATCCCGGGTTTTGAGGCTAAGGTGGCCCCGTATTTGAAGATGGCAAATTGACCCGGGCACAGAATGAAGAGGCTGGAAGCCTGGTGGAGCATGAAAGACAGGGGGAATTCCCTCATCTCCCCGGCTCCGAGGCCGTTCTTGTCATCCTGTCGGTGTTGATCCTGGTGCTTCCCGCATTTGCTCCTGACGGTCCGCAGGCGAGGATCCGGCCGGTTGAGCTGGAGGTGGAGCCCCTGCTGATCGAGGTGGAAAGCGCTGCCTGGTATGAGTGGGCGCTGCTCGATGGTATCGGCGAGACCAGGGCTCGCAGGATTGTTGAGTATATCCGGAGTAGCCGCCCACTCAGGGGGATCGGGCAGCTGGAGGAGATTGGTGGCCTGCCCAGGGGCTGGGTTGAGAGGGCGAGGCCGCATCTTCGTCTGCGCAGGCAGGAGGCCGGGAGATGAAAGACCGAGAGGGTAAACCATTTGAAATCGTCAGCTCCTTCGCCCCTTGCGGAGACCAGCCGGATGCTATTCGTTCTCTCTCCAAGGGAGTTGTCGAGGGCAAGGACTGCCAGACGCTGCTCGGGGTGACCGGCTCCGGGAAGACCTTTACGGTCGCGAACGTGATCGCCGAGGTGAACCGCCCGACTCTCCTGATCTCGCACAACAAGACACTCGCCGCGCAGCTGTACTCGGAGTTGAGGGAGATCTTCCCGCACAATGCAGTCGAGTACTTCGTCAGCTATTACGACTACTACCAGCCGGAGGCCTACATTCCCCAGCGGGATCTCTATATTGAGAAGGATGCCTCCATCAACAATGACATCGACCGGCTGAGACTCTCATCGACCAGCTCTCTGCTGTCCCGCAACGATGTCATCATCGTCTCGAGTGTTTCCTGTATCTACGGGCTGGGCAGCCCGGATGAGTACAGTGACCTGCTGGTGAAGATCGACCGGGGAGCAAGGGTCGACCGGGATGACATCCTGCAGAGACTGGTCATGATCCAGTACCGAAGGAGTGACATGGAGCTGCTTCGCGGTACCTTCCGGGTGCGGGGCGATGTGGTCGAGATCTTTCCTGCCTACGAGCAGACGGCCTACCGGGTCGAGCTTTTCGGTGAGGAGGTTGAGAGCCTGGTGGAGATTGACCCCCTGACCGGCGAGATCCTGGAAGAATACGACCGGATTACCGTCTACCCCGCCAAGCACTTCGTGATCGGGGAAGAGAAGATCCACTCGGCCGTTGTGGGGATCCGGGAAGAGCTCGAGGAGAGGCTCTCGCAGCTTGAATCCCAGGGCAAGGTGCTGGAGGCCCAGCGTCTTGGTTCCCGGACACGCTATGACTGCGAGCTGCTGATGGAGATCGGCTATTGTCCGGGGATAGAAAACTATTCGCGTCATTTTACGGGTCTGCCCCCGGGGCAGCGGCCGCACAACCTGCTTGATTATTTCCCCGATGATTTCCTTACCATCATCGATGAGTCGCACGTGACCATTCCACAGATTGGCGGTATGTACTTTGGTGTTCGAGCCAGGAAGGAGACGCTGGTCATGCATGGCTTCAGGCGTCCGTCCGCTCTCGATAACCGGCCGATGCGGTTTGACGAATGGGTGCAGTAGACCGGGCAGGCTCTC
>CAZTRG010000124.1:0-25926 GCA_964615885.1 uncultured Planctomycetia bacterium
ATTGCTGGATGAAACCCTGGTGATCTGGGGAGGCGAGTTCGGTCGCACGCCGATGGCCCAGGGTGGGGGGGCGAACTACGGACGGGACCACCACCCCCATGGCTTCAGCATTTGGATGGCAGGCGGCGGGGTGAGGCCGGGTATTACCTACGGGGCGACTGACGATTTCGGTTATTTCGCCACGGAGAATAAAGTTCACGTCCATGACCTGCACGCTACCGCCCTCCATTGCCTCGGAATCGACCATAAGCGGCTTGTTCATCGTTTCCAGGGGCGCGACTTCCGCCTGACCGATGTTCACGGGAAGGTCGTTGAGGACATCCTTGCCTGAGGCAGGTTCCTGCCGCCGGGAGCGATCAGCTCTCCAGTTCGCTCTCTCCGGACTTTTTGATGAACTCCCGGCAGAAGAGCTCCAGGTAGTTTGGCGAAACCGCGGCGCAGTGTGGCATCAGGAAGGCGTTGCGGCAGCCATACAGGGGGGAGTCTTTTTCCAGGGGCTCGGTGTTAAAAACATCCAGCCAGGCTGCCGCGAGCTTTCCACTCTCAAGCGCCCCGGCCAGCGCTTTCTCATCCACAGAGTTGCCCCGGCCAATATTGGAAAGGCTTGCGTGGCGAGGGAGCAGGTCCAGGCGCCGGGCGCCGATGAGGCCGTCAGTGGCAGGGCCTGATGGCAGGGCTATTACGAGGTGGTCGGTCCGGGGGAGAATGCTATCCAGGCTGTCAATTCCAAGGACCTCATCCCCGGCTTCAAAGAAATCCGGGGAGGGGCGGGGCTCCGTACAGATCCCACTTACCTGTACTCCGAAGGGCTTGGCCAGTTTCGCGATCCAGCGGCCTATGTTCCCCAGGCCCAGGATGGTGAGGCGGGATCCCCGGAGGGGTTTGAGCTTTTCGGCCAGCTCTTTTCTTGGCCAGGGATTCTCTGCGCGCAGCAGGTCGGCTTCCCGCAGGCCGCGGCAATGAGACAGGAGCATGGCGAGGACTGTTTCGGCGATGATCTCTCCATGGAAGCTGCAATAGTCGACCTTGATGCCGGCAGGCGCCTCGACCTGGAAATAATCCCGCCCGGCTGCCGGGGTCACGATCCACTTGAGGCAGGGGGCCTCCTGGAACCATTCCTGTTCGAATGTCCAGACCAGCACCACCTCGCTGGTGGCAAGTGACCCCGCAAATTCTTCCCGGGAATGGCAGATCTGAACCCGGGCTCCCTTGATGGAGTCCTCCAGGAGGTCTGCGTGGTCCCTGGAAAAATTGAAGCAGGGGACCTCAGGATGGGTCAGCCAGGTGCTGATCTGCATGTTTCACCGTATTGGGGTTGACTGGTATCAAGCCCTTTGATCATAGCTGAGTGTTGCACGGTTTTGGAGGGATCCCGGGCTGGTTGTTGCATCCGGAGGGGGTGCTCGTTTAAGTTTCCGGTTCACTTTTATACAGAATAACTGCACTGGAGATTTCGATGCTTGCTCACAATGTGTACTTTGCGCTGACCGACAATTCGCCTGAGGCTGTAGAAAGGCTGGTCGGCGCCTGTAAGAAATATCTCGCGGACCACCCCGGGGTGGTCTTTTTTGCTGCCGGCGGGTTAAATCCCGATCTTGCGCGGGAGGTGAACGTCAGGGATTTTGACGTGGCGCTGCATGTTGTCTTTGACGGCAGGGAGAGCCACGATGCCTACCAGGACGCACCTGAGCATGTGCAGTTTATCGAGGAACAGAAAGATAATTGGAAGAATGTGAGGGTTTTTGATTCCGACGTGGAAGGCGCTGAATAACCGATTCCGGGTCTGTTTTTTCCGGAAGACGCCTGCAGCGTTTCTAAGTCCTTTAATGAAAAGTACTTTTGCTTACCTGGGCTGGTCTTTATGGCCGGGAGCTCTACGACAGGCCCCAGGGACCTTTCCGCCCGGTTTCGGGGGTTCTCCCGAAGGCCGTAAATGCTTGCATCATCGGGTTTCATGAAGTACAAGAGGCGATTCTTCAGTAGTTGAGACAGTTGGAGTGACGACCATGAGTCGCGTTTGTCAGGTAACAGGTAGAAAGACCACCACCGGGTTAAAGTACGCCCGCCGGGGAGTGCCCAAGAGCAAGGGTGGAATCGGTATGCGCACTACCGGCAAAACCAAGCGTCAGTTCAAGATCAATCTGCAGTGGAAGTCCATCTGGGTGCCTGAAATCAACCGCAAGGTGCGTGTTCGCCTTTCTACCCGGGCCCTGCGTACGATTACCAAGAACGGTGCCTACTCGACCTTGTTGAAGGCTGGACTCATCAAGCCCTCCAAGGGGAAGAAAAAAGCTGCTCCCAGCGAAAGCTGACCAGGTTCTTTCGTTGCAGGACCAGGACCAGGGCCAGCGGCTGCAGCGCAATGGTGGTGTAGAAGAACTCCGGTTTGTTTTGATATTGGGTTTCGTGCTCAGCCACGGACGCGAGAGAAATGGCTAAGAAACAGCAGAACGCCATCAACCCGAGCCGGGCTGAAAATTACCCTGAGTGGTACCAGCAGGTCATTCGTGCAGCGGATCTTGCCGAGGTATCTCCGGTACGGGGTTGTATGGTCATCAGGCCCTGGGGTTACTCGATCTGGGAGAACATGCAGGCTGTTCTTGACGGCATGTTCAAGGAGACCGGCCACGAGAACGCTTACTTTCCCCTCTTTATTCCCATGAGCTACCTCGAGAGGGAGGCTGAGCATGTTGAGGGCTTTGCCAAGGAATGCGCGGTGGTTACCCACCATCGGCTTGAGCCCGACCCTGAGGGGGGACTGAAGCCGGCCGGAGAGCTTGAAGAGCCGCTGATCGTAAGGCCGACAAGCGAAACAATCATTGGAGAGACCTACGCCAAGTGGGTCCAGTCCTACCGGGATCTGCCGATCCTGATCAACCAGTGGGCCAACGTGGTTCGCTGGGAACTCCGCACACGCCTGTTTCTGCGTACAGCTGAGTTCCTCTGGCAGGAAGGGCATACGGTTCATGCGACAGAGGAAGAGGCGGTAGAAGAGACCCTCAAGATTCTCGATGTCTATGGCCGCTTCGCCGAGGAGTACATGGCGATGCCGGTGGTGAAGGGAGAGAAGACCAGGGATGAGCGCTTTCCGGGTGCAGTGAACACCTACTCCATCGAAGCGATGATGCAGGATCACAAGGCGCTGCAGGCAGGGACATCTCATTTCCTCGGGCAGAATTTCTCCAAGGCCTGCAAGATCAAGTTTCTCGACCAGGAGGGTAAGGAGGTCTATGCATGGACCACCTCCTGGGGTGTTTCGACCCGCCTGGTGGGTGGACTTATCATGACCCACTCAGACGACGACGGGCTGGTGCTTCCTCCCCGCCTGGCTCCCAGGCATGTTGTGATCATCCCGATCTTCCGGGGGGATGATGAGCGTGCAGAGGTCCTCGAGTATTGCGAAAAACTCAAGGCCGAGATCGAGGAGCAGACCTATGACGATGCCAGGGTACGGGTGGAACTGGACAGCCGGGATATCCGTGGCGGCGAGAAGGTCTGGCAGCACATCAAAAAGGGCGTGCCGATACGGCTGGAGGTCGGTCCCCGGGACATGGCCTCCGACTCCGTCTTTATGGGGCGGCGGGATTGTTCCCCGAAGGACAAGAACGGGGTCGCACGGGCAGAATTTATTGCGCAGGTTCCGGCGATCCTCGAGGAGATCCAGAAGAATCTCTACGACCGGGCCCTTGCTTTCCGCCAGGAGCGAACAAGGACCATCGACAGCATCGACGAGTTCAGGGAGTTCTTCGCTTCCGGAGAAGATGGGGAGCACGGAGGCGGCTTTGCCCTCGCCCACTTTGTCGACAACGGCGGTGGGGCCGATGTCCTGAAGGAGCTGAAGGTGACGCCGCGCTGCATCCCCATCGAGGGAGATGACGAGGACGGCAAGTGCATCTTCACCGGCGAGCCCAGCACCCGGCGGGTGGTGTTTGCAAAGGCCTACTGATACTGATCTCAGCGATCAGCTCAGCGGTTCTCGCCCTCGTAAGGCAGCAAGGCCATGTACCTGGCGCGCTTGACGGCTGTGGAGGCGTGGCGCTGTCTCATGGCGCTCAGCTTGGTGCGCTGGCGCGAGGACATTTTGCCATTGGCTGTAAGCAGGCGGCGAAGCTCATCGACGGTCTTGTAGTCGATGTAGATCTTGCCGTTCTTCATCTTGGTGCCGACCTTGGCCGGCGAGTAAAACTTGGCGTACCTTGCCATGAGGATTTGTCCTTTCGGGAAACAGCCTCTGTGAAAACGGTACCCCCCGGCCACAGTGGGTTCCGGGGGTATGCTCCAGCTAAGTGGAGCCCGCCAGTTTAACACCTTGATGGCCCCTGTAAAGCACTGGAGTTGCTCACCCCTGTCTTTTCTTATTCAGATAACAGGCGCCTTTCCCTGCTCAGTATCTGCATTACTTTTTAATCAATAAAGACTTAGGTGCCCTGTTGCTTGTTCCTGGGGCTCAGAACTCCCCGGGGAGTCTCAGGTAGTCCAGGTTCATAAGGGCAAGGGCAGGGGGGAGGCTGTCTGCTGGGGTCTCGACCAGCTCGTAGCTGTGGCTGCCATCTGTCCTGGTGACTTTTGATGGGCTGCAGCGGCAGGTCAGCGCGACATTTCTCCTCCCGGGTGAATCGAAATAGGCCAGGGGGCCCATAGGAACCGGTCCTTCATCAACAATTCCTGACAGGCCTGGTCCCCGGGCGGCTTCGCCACTGAAATTTCTTCCGGCAAGCGGAGGGCCGTGTTCTTCCGCCGCAGCCTCCTCAAGGGAACGGGATACATACACGGCTGCCAGCCGGCCTTCCCCGGTATAGAGCTCAAAGATCATTGGGTATCCGCGTGAGTCCAGGGTCATTCTCAGGATGCGTTGTGAAGCCGGGGTTGGTGTCCCTGTCCCGTATTCCCAGCTGTAGATGAACTGGGGACAGGAGATTTCATTGATTTTAATTTCCGACCGCAGCAGGTGGACCTGCGGTTTATCCCCCTTGGGGCTCAGCCAGGGGGGGGCGCCGGCTTTCCCCTCTTCGATGGACTGGTGGACAATGATCGGAGCAAGGAGATGTGCCGGGTTCTCCCGGTTGGATCCATGCGGAAGGTAGATCCTGGCAAGGTCGAAATGGACCTCAGCATTAACTGCCGGCTCCTCGGCCGGCCGCCCGGGATCATCTTGCTGCGAAGGAGTGCAGCCCAGGGTGACGATCAGTCCAAACAACAGGAAGCATTGATTCCGCATGGGGTAATTTTCAACTGGATGAATTATAAAGGCAGTTCCCGGAGACCTTTGACAGCCGGGGACCAGGTTGCCTGGGTCCGGGGAGAATCGAAATAGAGATTGAATAAGGCGCACCGAGGTGCGATACGATTCTATCGGTTCAGTTGATCAAGTTCAGCCCCGCATCCGGGAATCCAGGTTATGTGGACTATCGTGATTCTTGCAGTTCTTTTTCTGCTCCTGGTGGTAGCAGCTTATGACCTGCTGCAGCGCAACCACGCGATCCTCCGGAACTTCCCCATCATTGGACATTTTCGTTATCTCTTCGAGCTGGTGGGGCCCGAGCTGCGCCAGTATATCGTCACCGGTGACAATGAAGAGCGCCCCTTCAGCCGCGATCAACGCCGCTGGGTTTACGCCTCCTCCAAGAAGCAGAACAATTATTTCGGCTTCGGTACAGACAACGACCTGGAGCTGTCGTCGAACTACCTGATTATCAAGCACAGCGCCTTCCCTATCATGGACGAGATAGCCGGGGAAAGTACGCCGGGATATCTCTACCCGCTGCCCTGTGCCAAGGTGCTCGGGGGTAGCCGTGGCAGGGAGAAGGCCTTTCGTCCCGCCTCGGTTATCAACATCTCCGGAATGAGCTACGGTTCACTGAGCGCTGCGGCTATCGAGGCGCTCAATTGCGGGGCGGCCATTTGCGAGTGCCTGCACAATACCGGCGAAGGGGGCGTCTCACCTTACCACCTGAAGGGAGGGGAGCTGGTGTGGCAGATCGGCACCGGGTATTTCGGCTGCAGGAATTCCGAGGGCGGCTTCGACAGGGAGAAATTTATCGAGACCTGCGCGAGCGGGCCTGTGCGTGCGATCGAGATCAAGTTGAGCCAGGGCGCCAAGCCCGGCCTGGGAGGTCTGCTGCCGGCATCAAAGGTCAGCAATGAAATCTCCAGGATAAGGGGGGTACCCCTTGGCAAGGCCTGCTACAGCCCCCCTGCCCATACGGCCTTCAGCGATGTAGACAGCCTGCTCGATTTTGTCGAAGACCTTGCCACCGAGACGGGCTTGCCGGTGGGCATCAAGTCTGCCGTGGGCGAAATCTCATTCTGGAGAGAGCTGGCCCACCTGATGGCGACGACCGACCGCGGGGTTGACTTCATAGCCATCGACGGCGGTGAGGGTGGTACCGGGGCTGCTCCCCTGGCCTTCAGTGATCACGTTGCCCTGCCCTTCAAGATTGCCTTGAGCCGGGTGTACAGGGAGTTTGCCCAGAGAAACCTGCAGCAGGATGTTGTCTTCATCGGCTCGGGAAAGCTGGGCTTTCCCGAAACGGCGATGCTGGGATTTTCTCTCGGCTGTGACATGGTCAATGTTGGCAGGGAAGCGATGATGGCGATCGGCTGCATCCAGGCCCAGCGTTGCCACACGGGACACTGTCCGACCGGCGTGGCGACCCAGTCAGCCTGGCTGATGCGAGGCCTTGACCCGACGCACAAGGCCCACCGCCTCGCCAACTATGTCCTGACCTTGAGAAAGGAGCTCACCTATCTCAGCCGGGCCTGTGGAGTGAGGCATCCGGCCCTGGTCGTGCCCGATCATTTTGAAATACTTGACGACAGGTTCGGATCGAGAAACGCGCAGGATGTCTTTGGCTATGAAGAAAGCTGGAGCCTGCCTGCTGCTGAAGACCAGGATGTTATCAATGAGATTATGCAGGGCTAGGTGGCTGCGTGATGTGTGAAATCCGATTCTTGAGAGGGGCCTCAGCTCTTGCCTGCCTGGTGGTTCCTGTAATTATTTCCTCCTGTAGCAACCTCCCTGCTCCGGGAGGGCCGAGGATTCATGATATCCAGGGAAGGGCACACCGTTCACTCTATGACGGAAAGGATGTCGGGGGGCTTATCGGGATTGTCACTCTCACCGACAGGGACTATTTCTTTCTGCAGGATCCGAATCCTGACGGAGACGATTCGACCTCCGAGGCCCTGAGGGTCTATGTCGGGAAGAACGGTACTGTCCCGCAGCGGGGCGACCGGGTTTCGGTCTCCGGAAAGGTGACGGAATATTACCCCGGAGGAAAAAAAACAGGGAATCTTCCCATGACCGGCATCGAGGCCAGGGAGGTGGGCTTGATCGCCTCGAACCGCCCGCTTCCTGCATATGTCTCCTTGTCCACCGGAGGCCGTCTCCCGCCCGGCAGGATTATTGATAACGATTCCGTCGGTGGAGAACCCGAGAATCCGCAAACCCCTTTCGATCCTTCCGAGGATGGCATCGATTTCTACGAGAGCCTGGAGGGGATGCTGGTTGAGCTCAGGGAGGCCGTGGTGGTGGGGCCAACCAGCAAGTATTCCGAGGTCTGGGTCGTGCCCGGCGGAGCAGGTGGCTTTGGTCCGAGGACTCCGCGCGGCGGGCTTTTCCTGGCCGAAGATGACAGGAACCCTGAGCGTATCAGGGTCCGGGTGGGGAAGTCAGCTTCCTGGAACGTGGGAGATGTTCTCAGGCAGGTTCGAGGTGTTCTGGATTACAGCTATGGAAATTTTGTGCTCAGGTTGCTGGAGGAGCCCGTCTGGGAGGGTGGCGGCGTGAAGCCGGAGACCACCAGCCTGAGAGGAGGGGGAGGCTATCTGACCGTGGCTTCCTACAACGTTCTGAACTTCTCTGCAGCTGACAAAACCCGGGCAGGAAAGCTGGCCACCCAGATCGTCAGGAACCTGGGGGCACCCGACCTGCTGGCACTGCAGGAGATGCAGGATAACAATGGGCCGCTCAAGGAGGACGGCGCTGGTGGCGAAGAGAGCTTCAGGCTCCTGGTAGCGGCCATCCAGGCGGCCGCTGGGCCGGTCTACGAGTTTGTCCAGCTTGATCCTGTCAAGGGCAAGGACGGTGGGCAGCCCGGCGGCAATATCCGCGTCGGCTTTCTATTTAAGCCTTCACGCCTGAAGCTCGTTCAGCGCCAAGAGGCTGCGGCTGGATTACCCGCCAGCCCGGCGCGGCTGGGAGTGGGTTCTCCCGCCTTCGAATCGAGCAGGAAATCGCTGCTGTGCGAGTTTCTTTTTGGCGAGTCGAGCCTCTATGTGATCAATAACCATTTCTCATCCAAGTTCGGAAGCCCGCCGATGTACGGCAGCCGGCAGCCCCCTGCCAATGGCGGGTTTGAAAAGCGGGTTGCGCAGTTCAGCCTGGTCAACTCTGTTGTCGACAGGATTCATGCCGCGGTGCCTGGAGCCGCTGTGATCGTGCTGGGGGACTTCAACGAGTTCCCCTTCGCAGAGCCTCTCAAGAGTGCCGGGAATGGCAAGGCGGGTCTTGAGAACCTCCTGGGACGCCTTCCGCGCGAGGAACGCTACACCTACAATTTCCAGGGAAACTCACAGGCGCTCGATCATGTTCTCGTGAATGCCCCCCTGGCGAAAGGAGCTGAAATCGATGTCGTCCACATCAACAGCGAGTTCGCCTCGCAGGTGAGTGACCACGACCCGGTGGTGGTTCGCTTACGGCTGGGGCAAGAGTAAAAGGCGAACGATCGCCCGGGCTCCGCAAGGAGCGGAACCCGGGAAATCGCCGCAGGACATCAGGTTCCCTCAGGGACAGACCTGGATGTCACAGGAAAGGTTACCCATGGGTACCGTACCGCAGCCCGTACCCGGAGATGCGATCTGACCGCCGGACCTGAAGAGGTAGCTCAGGAAGTAGACGGTATCGGTAAGGTTCAGGGTATTGTCACCGTTGGTATCGGCCGACATCTCACAGCACAGGTCATCACTGTTGGTGAACAGGTGCCCGAGAATGACGATTGCATCGGTAACGTTCAGGCTTCCATCGCAGTTTGAATCACCGCGGCGGAAGGTTGCGGTTGCTATTTCCGAAGCAGAGGCAACGAGTCCGTTGACCTCGATTTCAGACAGAGCAGGGCCGCGCTCACCTTCGTACAATCCGACAACATCGCGTTGCTGGATCGTGATGGTTACACCATCGAAGGGGCTTTCTATGTCGAGGTCGACGCTGACCTGGTTTCCGGAGGTCAGTCGGCGCCGTACGACACGCTGTTCAACAGTCTCGCCGCCGAGAGTCGTCTCGACGATGAAGCCGCGGATCTCCTGGGACCGGTCACCGAAGATACCGACTTCAGGACCTGCTCCGGGAGCATGGATCACGATTTCACTGCTGCGAACAGGAACGGGCCAGCGCATCTGTACCTCGCTGGCATTCCTGCTTCCGGCTCCGATCCATTCGTTACCCATTGCCGTGGTTGAACGGTCAACCAGGTTCTGGGGCGGGAACGCCGTTGCTGCGATACCAACAGGTACCGCCGGCACGAGGAGCTCCTCGTTGATGGCGTCAACCGGAACGGGAAGGGGACGGATGGGAGGCGTGCGGCCAAAGGCCGAGCTTGCCCGGATAGCGGCACTGGGAGCGAGGTTGGTGAACCTGAGCTCCTGGTTGTCGCTGGGCAACTCCCGGATGGTATGTCCGGCATGGCAACCAACACAGCGAGCTGTCTGGTTCTCATGTCCGAAGTTCATGCCGCCGACATGGAAGATCTGTCCGTCGCGTCCCTGGGCCAGAGAGCCATCAGGTGCACGAAGGACTTCAAAGAGCGGAACGCCCGCGGGCAGCTCAGCTTCAACTCTTCCATCCGGACCGATCTCTTCACGATGGATCAGCACCGGCTCGTCATCTCCAGTGGTACTGGTACCCTGGGGCGCCATGTAGAATTCAATCGTCAGGTCCTGCCCGATCGGGGGCGAGGATGGGACGTTGAAGTCAACAGGTGCGTTCAGGTGGATATTCTCGACAATGAACTGGAAGGTGCCGTTCAGACGGGCAGCTTCTTCGGCTGTCTGGGGAATATCGTTGGTGAACCTGTCGGTCGCGATATCCTCGATAACAGGAGGAAGCTCACGAGCAACAATCGGAACTGCGCCAAGCTCTGCAGTAGAACGGCTACCGGCAAAGAGAGGTCTCATGGTTGATTCCACATCCGGGTTGTCGGCGGTGGGCCTGTCCATGATATAGAGATCGAACTCCGAGGGGCGCGGAGAGGGCAATCCCTCGACCACGTTCTCGTTCACCTCGGCGGCACTGACAAGCAGGCTGCCATCGGGAAGTTCGACTGCACTCTCGTAGGAGTACTGGAAGTTCTCCTCCAGGGTGCGCTCTTCCTCCGCGAATTCAAAGAACTCGGGGGGGAACCCATTGCCCGGCTCGACAGGGAAGTCCGGGAAAAACGGATCCGGCAGTGCAGGTTCTTCACTGGTTCTTCCAGCGAAGGTCTGCGGTCCGCCGATAGCCTGCGGTTGGGTTGCGCCACGGGTGTAGAGCCTGAGGCCGAAAGGCTTGGGCTCTCCGATCACCGGGGTGACGGGGATGAAGAGCGAGAGCGCTTCTCCGTCACTGGTGAAACTCGGGCGGTAAGCCTGGGATGCTTCGCGATCAAGCTGGAAGCCTGAGAACATCTGCAGCCCGGTACCGTCAGGATTGATGCTGGAAAGGAACCAGCTGTTGACGCCGGGGAAAGCCTCGACATCGACATTGCGCAGAGCCCTCGGGTCGACGGGTGCCGGCAGGGATACGCCTGGCGCCACTTCTTCGCCCCGGGATTCAATTTCGTAGCCGGGAGAGCCCGGAGGAATCGGTTCGGGTTCTTCACCTGTCTCTTCTTCTACGAGCTGGGTCGTTCTCCACCAGCGGGAGTAAACGATCTGGCCGTTCGAAGGGTCGACAGTCGGTGTGTCGGCGCCGAAACGTTCAGTTGTGATACGGTGCAGGTCGCTGCCGTCCGCGTTCATCACGTACAGGTTGGTAGCCCGGTGGCGGCCATCAGGGGCCGTCTCGGGATAACGGGTCGATACGAAACAGATTCGGCCATCGGGAAGGTAGATGGGGTCGAGATCATCGTGACCCCGGAACCTCTCCGCGTTTTCACCAAACTGTTCGAGATTGACATCACGCAGGTCGTGCGTGAGCTGCCTGAGACCAGTTCCATCGACATTAATCTCATAGATCCTCCAGCCGTATTCCTGCTCGGAATATCCGGAAAAGACCACGCGGCTGGCATCGTAGGAAACATCTGGGTCCAGGACATCCGTTGGAGTTGACCTGTTGTTGTTGAGCGTGGCATCGACGAGGGTGCGGATTCCTCCGTCACTGTCGAGTACCTGGAGTCTGCCGCGACTGGCAGTACGAACGACCGAGTCGCGCTCAGAATCACTGGAGCTTCCGAGGTTCCTGGAGCAGAACACGATTTCCGGTCGTGCTTGCGCCTCAGGCTCCTCGGCAGCTGGTGCCGTAGAGATGTGTCCCATGGGAAGCATCATGGTCAATGCACAGATTGCCGCATGCCTCCTCACGGTGCCGGCTGGCGTTCTGCCACCGGTGAAATTAATGATCGAATTCAGCATTTGAATCTGACCTCCTGAAAAAAAAGATGTAATCCACAACTGTTAGTACGTGTTAATCCGATACAACCTGTTCTGCCTGGCAACCCTCCAGAAAGCCCTGGCAGATCTCACTGATACCGTTTCATTAGTAGCCCACGGAATCCCCTCCGAGGAACTTCTCCAGCGCGTCCGGATACGATCGGATGGAGAGTCCAGGTGGTGCAGTTTCCTGCGTGTCCACGACTGACTCCCGGCCCCAACTTGTGCTTCCAGTAACGTGCCCCATAGTTCTCCAGGGGAGGTCCAACAACCTAAGCTCTCCGGGAAAAGGTCCCGAAGGTCCTTAGAACATCAATTAGCAACCCTCATCGGGAGCTTGTCAATAAAAGTTTGTGAAAGGTTTTCTGGCTGTCAGTGACCTTTAAACAGGCCATCTGGGGCCCTCTAAGGCATCTCTCAGCTGTGGCGTCCGCGGTATTCTCCAGCCGGGTATTTTTCAGCGTTTTTGAGGATCTTTTTTTCGATCGCTTCAGCCAGGTCGACCTTGAGGTTGTTGGCCAGGGAAAGGCAGTAGCAGGCGACATCGGCAAGCTCTTCCTCGATTTCCTGCCGTTTGGCGGGGTCTTCAAGAAGGGCTGGAAGCTGATCGTTTCGCTCCCACTGGAAGTGCTCCATCAGCTCTGCTGCTTCAATAGCGATCGACATGGCCAGGTTCTTGGGATCGTGGAACTGCTCCCAGTCCCGCTCCCGGATAAATCCGGCTATGTGCTCGCGGAGCTCGCCGATGGTCGTGTCATTGTCGTTCATGGTTTCCTTTCATTCTGCTCAGGGATCAAGGGCCCCTTCTTTACCTGGATAAACATTCCCGGCCGGTTTTCCACGCTGTGGCCGCTGCGGGGAAGCTCTCTTCCTCTACAGGATGCAGAAACTGGTCCGCTCCGCAAGAGCCTCGAAGCACGATGGTCCTTGCGGCCTGTTCTCCAGGTGCAGGCCGGTTTCCAGGCCGGGGCGTGGTGCACGCCTTCCTGCCGGGCAGGTTTTCAAAGCATACTTTTCCCGGGGCGGGAAAAACTCTCCAATGTCGGCTCGTGGGCGTTAGAATCTCGCTTCGTTTTATATGTGGACAAGGAGACTGCACCATGGACCGAGCCCTGGTCCTGTTGAACCTGGGGACCCCTGACTCAACGGATGTCAAAGATGTCCGCCGGTACCTGCATGAATTCCTTTCCGACCCGCGGGTGCTGGATATCAATCCCCTGGTGAGATTCCTCCTCCTTCATTGCATTATCCTGCGCAAGCGCCCGGCTGAATCTGCCGAGGCCTACCGGAAGATCTGGACAGAGAGAGGGTCGCCTCTTCTCTTCCATGGTGTCGACCTGGCGGACAAGGTGCGCCGGCAAAGGGGTGCTGATGCGATCGTTGAGCTGGCAATGCGCTACCAGAATCCTTCGATCAGGGATGTCCTCAAGGGCCTGCACGAGCGCGGGGTGAAGGAGCTGGTTCTCTTTCCGCTCTTTCCCCAGTACTCATCAGCCGCCTGGGGCTCAGGTGTTGAAAAGTTCTTCGAAGAGGCGGGCAGGCTCTGGAAGGAGCCCTCCATCAAGGTGGTGCCGCCTTATTACGACCACCCCGCCTTTATTGAATCCTTCTGCGAGGTGGCCAGGCCGGTTCTTGAGGAGCTGCAGCCCGACAAGGTCCTGATGAGCTTCCACGGTATACCGCAGAGGCATGTCAGGACGGTATTCGATGGACAGCCGGAGAGAGACCTGCTCGGCCTCGATGGAGCCGGTGGGGATCACTGTCTTGAAAAGCCGGACTGCTGCGCGGAAATCTGCCCGGCCAACCGTAATTGCTACAGCGCGCATTGTTACGCCACCGCCCGGGCGCTGGCGGAGAGCCTTGAGCTCGGACCCGGGCAGTGGGAGGTCAGCTTCCAGTCCCGCCTGGGACGGGATCCCTGGCTGGTCCCCTATACCGACTTCCGGATCAACGAGCTTCCCGGCGAAGGAGTCGAAAAGCTCGCTGTTTTTTCTCCTGCTTTTACAGCTGATTGCCTTGAGACGATCGAGGAGCTCGGTATTCGAGCGGAGGAGGATTTTCGCGCTGCAGGCGGCAAGGAGCTTCGCCTGATTCCCTCGCTGAATTCCGGCGACTCCTGGGTGCAGGCCATTGAGAAGATCCTGGAAGACACGGTCGGGGGGGGCGCAGAGGCCGAGGCGCCCTAGCCGGGCCTGCGAAGACTTGCCTCGCCTTTGAGGTAGCCCAGTGAAACCAGGAACCTGTCCATCGCGGTTACCGTCTGCAGGTAGTACTCGTTGAACTTACCTTTCCGGGTAGGGCCATTGAAGAAGCCATGCGGCTGGTCCTTGTAGAGATGCAGGTCGCAGCGCCTGCCGGCCTTTTCCATCAGCTTTTTGTATTTTTGCGCGGTGCTCACCGGGATCAGCTTGTCCTTTGTCCCAAGGAAGACGATCGTCGGTGGTGTCTCTTTCGACAGGTTGTGCATGGGCGAGATCTCCCGGAAGCGCTCCTTCACCCGCGAATGGCCGTAACCTTCAGGCCCGTTGTCGAAGACCGGGTTGAAGAGCACCAGGGCGTTGGGCCGGGCGCTGACGGTGGCGTCTTCACCTTTTTCTTCCAGTCCCGGGACTGTGCCGCTGGCTGCTGCGACATGCCCTCCGGCCGAGCCGCCTCCCGCTGCCACGCGGGCAGGGTCGATCCCGAGTCTGCTCGCATTCTTCCGGATCCAGCGCACCGCAGACTTGCCATCCTTGACGCATTCAAAGGGGCTGGTTCCCTGGCGGCTCTTGACCCTGTAGTCAGCCAGCAGGGCGACCATGCCGCGGCTTGCCAGGTAGCGGGCATGCGGTTCAAACTGCTTCGGGGTGCCTCCATTCCAGCCGCCGCCAAAGAAGAAGACGATGGCGGGACGTTTGTCCGCAGGCTTGTGGCCGGTGGGGTTGAATATATGAAGCAGAAGCTTTGTTCCGCTGGCCTCCTTGTAGACCTCGCTCTTTGCCCCCTTGAATTGCAGGGCGGGGGAGGTGGCCTTCTTTGCCTTTTTCGCATCCTGGCAGGGCAGGAGGGCGAGGCTTGCCAGGAGGGAGATGGTAAGAGTGTTCATTTCTGTTCCTGTAGTTCGGTTTTACTGATTCATTCAGCCTGGCGGCAGCAGAAGCTTAAAAAAGTTCAGGGATCGCCTGGTGGCTTGTTTCAAAAGACGCGATATTGATTCCATGCAGGCCGGGGGGAAGTCGGCGGGAGGAAAGTCCCATCCCCCGGTAGATCGTTGCAGTGATTTCAGCGCTTGAGGTGGGACGTTCGGCCGGCTCTGCGCCCCTTTCGTCGCTGCGGCCGATGGCGCGGCCCCCCTCGACTCCTCCTCCTGCAAAATAGACGGTCCAGCAGCCTGTCCAGTGATCCCTTCCGCCGGCAGAATTGATCACCGGGCTCCTGCCGAATTCTCCCAGGCAGCAGACGAGTGTCTGTTCGAGCAGGCCCCGGTCCTCAAGATCGGTGATGAGGGCCCAGTAGGCCCGGTCGTAGCGTGGGGCGATTCTGCGGGCCATGTCATCGAGTGTACTGAAGCCCCGCCTGGCATGCACATCCCAGCTGAGGCTGCCACGCAAGCTGTCGAAGGTGTTGCCCGTCACGAAACGAGCACCTTTTTCGATCAGCCTGCGAGCCCCCAGCAGACAGTCACCGATGCTGCTTCGTCCGTAGCGCTCACGCTCCGGGGTGCCGGAGCCCGGTAGAAGCTTCCGAAGACGGCCACCGGAGAGGGCCAGGGGTGAATGATGGCTGTCGAGGCAGCCGGCATCCTGGGAGGGAAGGGGCAGGCTCCTCTCCCCCGGGCCGGCACTCAAAAGAAAATTGCAGGGTGTCGTCTCAGCTCTTGCACCCTGGAGGAGGCTCGCCAGGGCACCGGGGTGGGGCGCTCCCGGTTTTCCGGGCAGGTCTCCGCACTGGGCGAGGGCGGTGCCGGTTTCGTGGAGCGCATCGGAATCATGATGGCAGGTCCTCACCAGCGAAAACCGGTCGGCGATATCGGCATGAAGCGGTAAGAGCTCAGAAATTTCGAACTCACCGCTTCTTGTCGGAATCGGCCGGAAGGGACCGCGAATTTCACGAGGGGCCTCCGGCTTCATGTCGAAGAGGTCAAGCTGGCTGGGTCCGCCGTAATTGTTGATCAGGATAACCGAGCCCGGCCGGGGCTTCTGAGGACGGCTCTCAGCTGATTCAAGGACCCGCGTTCCGGCCAGGGCAAGCCCGGCCGCTCCGGCGGAGGTGCCGCCGAGGAAGGTCCGCCTGCTGATGCCCGGGTGCCTGCCTGGAGTGTCTTGAGAGTTCATTCTTTCTTTCTCAGCGCTGGTTTATCTGGTAGCTACCAGGTAGCAGATCCAGCTGCGCGCATCGTCGCCCTTGTGGGAGAGCCGGAAGATTCCGTTGCCGCCTCCACTGATATGGTCGGTTCCCTCCCAGTATACGTCAACCCCTGTGAAGCCGGCCTCGGTGAGCAGGTCTTTCAGCTCAGGGAGAGTCCAGAGACGCCAGTCGTAGGTGAAGGCCTTCTCGATCCGGGAGCCATCGGGCAGGTCAAAGTGGATGTGGCAGAGGGTCTCCCCGGTAACCGGGTTGTAGCTTTCCTGGTCCCAGACGTATTCAAAGCAGAGGCCATCGCCCTCTACCTCCCGGCTCTCCTCCTGGGCAACCTGGGCCTCCGGGCCACCGTAGAGGTCGAGGAAGAGCATTCCATCTTCTGCCAGGGTCTGCCGGGCCCGGCGAAAGTAGCGCAGCAGGGTGGAGCGATCCTTGAAGACGCAATAGGAGAAATTGAAGGCGGCAATAATGTCGGAGTCGTAGTCCCCGGCGGTGAGGACATTGCCGTGCTCGAGGCGGAGACGGACGGATTTCTCGCCCAGGGAGGCCGCGTTATTCTGCTCTGCCCAGGCGAGGGTCGGCCTGTCGAGATCAAGTCCTGTCGCCTTTCCTCCCCGGACCTTCCTGACCCATTCGCAGGCGAGGACCGCTGTGCCGCAAAAGTCTTCGCGCAGGCGCAGCGGTCGCCGGCCACGGGCCTTACGAAAGACACGGCGCAGGAACTTGATTTCATATTCCGGGTCCTGGACCGAGTGCTGGTAGAGCCAGTGTTTGTCGGGTTTTTTTGTCTTCGTCGACATGGGAAGGAGTATATAGGGGACCGGCAGGGATTCCTGTCAAG
This sequence comes from uncultured Planctomycetia bacterium, assembly GCA_964615885.1. Taxonomy (GTDB): domain Bacteria; phylum Planctomycetota; class UBA8108; order UBA8108; family UBA8108; genus UBA8108. The sequence continues at coordinate 16,805 of CAZTRG010000124.1, forward strand.
TTTACAGATTGCAGGTTCTTAGAGAGGTGCCGTCATGAAGGTTGGTTTTGCAGGCCTGGGTAATATGGGCGGGGGGATGGCGCGAAATGTTCTTGCTGCCGGTTTTGAGCTGCATGTTTACAACCGCACCCGGGAAAAAGCGGAAGCTCTCGAGGGGGCTGTCATCGAGGATTCTGCGTCGGCACTGGTGCAGAAGGCTGACATCATCCTGACCTGCCTGGCTGATATTGACGTCACGCGGGATGTTTTTCTGCGCGAAGACGGTCTTCTTTCCGGCGCCTCGGAGGGGAAGATCTTTGTCGACCATGGCACCGTCGATCTCGCCACCTCCCGTGATCTCAGCTCTGCCTGCGGCCAGGAGGGGGCCTCTTTTCTCGACGCACCGATCAGTGGTGGCCCGGAGGGAGCGGCTGCAGGCACCCTTGCCATCATGGTTGGAGGCGAGCAGGAGATTTTCGACAGGGCCCGCCCTGTCTTCGATGCGATGGGATCGAAGGTGGTCCATATGGGGCCGACCGGGGCGGGCACGGCCACCAAGCTTGCCAACCAGCTCCTGGTGGGGGTCAACTCGCTGGCCTGCTGCGAGGCCCTGACCATGGCGCGGCAGGTGGGGGTGGACCTCGAACAGCTCCAGGATGTGCTGGCCAATGCCTGGGGGCAGAGCCGGATGCTGGAGCGCTGTGGGCCGATCATTGCCCGGGAGGGCTACGATGAGCCCGGCGCACCGCTTCGTAATATCCTCAAGGATCTTTCCATTATCACCCGGCTGGGAGAGGACTCCGGCCTGTCTGTGAAGGCGGCTGATGCCGCCCTGGGGGTTTACCAGGGGCTCGTCGATGCGGGCATGAGCGAATCAGACATGACCGCCGCCTGCCGCTCTGTCAGCGGGGAGCTGGAGAGCTGAGAAGCTCTTCAGCCCTGGCGACTCATCTTGAGGGCGGAATCGATGATGGAGAGAGCACTATCGAGCCGGGCCTGGTCGGTGCGCAGGTGGAGGATGCAAAGGCGCAGGTAGAAGCGTTCCTTAACCACCGTCCCGGTCAGCATCACCCGCTGGTCGTCGTTGATCCTTTCCAGCAGCGTCTGGTTGAGGCTGTCTTCTTCCTGTGGAGTGTAGCCCTGGTGTCTTTGCCGGAAGATGAAGAGGCTCAGGTCGGGTTCAACCGGGATCTCGACGTCGCCCCACTGGCCGAGGTGCTCCCAGGCGCGCAGGGCGAGCTCCCGCTTGAGCCTGAGTGAACGTCTGAATGCATCGATTCCATGCAGCTTGAGGGGGAGCCAGAGCCTTAGCCCCCGCCATTCGCGGGACAGCTCCGGGGTGAACTCGCAGAAGTCGTAATGCTCACCGGTCTGCATGTCGGGCATATAGGAGGCGCTTGACTGGAAGGCCTCACGCAGGGGGGCCATGTCCCTCACCAGCAGGGCACCTGTTCCGTAGGCAAGGAAGAGGCCCTTGTGGGGATCGACGGCGAGCGAGTCAGCCAGGGCCATGCCCCGGAGCGGGCCGGCCAGCTCCGGCACGATCCGGAATGCCGCCCCGTAGGCTCCATCTACGTGGTGCCAGAGGCCTTCTTTCGTTGCCACTGCGGCGATCTCTTCGAGGGGATCGATCGAGCCGGTGTTGACAGTTCCGGCGCTCGAGCAGACGAAGAAGGGCAGCAGCCCCGCATCGCGGTCGGCCTGAATGGCTTCCTGGAGCTTTTCGGGGCGCATGCGAAACTTCTCATCCACCGCCACCTGCCTCAGGTTCCGCTCCGGCAGGCCGGCGATCCGGGCAGCCTTTGGAATGGAGTGGTGGATCTCGGCGGATGTGTAGATCACTCCACGGTGGATCTCCTCGCCCAGGTGTTTCTCCCGTGCGGCCACCAGGGCGATGAGAGTTGACATCGAGGCTCCCGATGTCAGCACCCCGAGCGAGCCCTCCGGCATGCCCATCAGCTCAGCCAGCCAGCGAAGTGCCTGGGTCTCGAGCTCGACAGCCGCCGGGGCCGAAGCCCAGCAGCCCGTATAGCGATTGACCGTACCGGCGATGAGCTCTCCCAGTGCGGCCGAGAAGAGGCCGCCGCCGGGAACATAGGCCAGGTAGCCGGGGCTGGCGGGGTTGTAGGCTGTCGGGATCACCTCCTCGAAGAGGAAGTTCAGCAGCGCTTCGGAATCCGCCGGGTGTTCCGGCAGGGGAGCTTTCAGCCAGTCGGCCTCCGGGTCAAAGAGAGCGCTCGAGTCCGTTGGCTGTTCGGGAAGGGTTGCGATGAACTCCGCCAGGCGCTCACCGGTCATCTCCAGCAGCTGGCGCAGGGCATCGGGCTGCAGGTCGAGCTCTTCGGTGTCGGGAGGCGGATTTTCCGGGAAATTTTTCGGGTTCATGGAAGCGGCGATTATGATACCGATGTTCTCAGAGTTCCAGAGGAGGCTGGATGAAGTTTGAAGCAGATTCTCAAGGCAGGATATCCCGGTGGAGGGGCAGGACCTTCAGGGCGGTGGTCTTCCTGCTGCTCCTGGCGGGTACCTCACATATGATCGGCTGCAACGGATTGTTTTACTACCCCTCTGCGCGCCAGTACAGCAAGCCTGCGGACCTTGCGGTACCGGTCGAGGAGGTGGAGTTCAAGAGCGCTGATGGCACCGATCTGTACGGCTGGCTGTTAAGCCCTGCAGGCGACAGGGAAGCACTTGGCACCGTGGTCCATTTTCATGGTAACGCCCAGAACATGACCAGCCATGTTCAGTTTGTGGACTGGCTCGCAGAGCGCGGCTACAACGTTTTTGTCTTCGATTACAGGGGCTATGGTCGTTCAGGCGGGCGCCCGAAACGCCCGGGTGTCATCGCGGATTCACAGGCAGCGCTCGATTACATCCGCGGGCGCAAGGATATCGACTCTTCCCGCCTGCTGGTTCTCGGCCAGAGCCTCGGCGGCGCCTGCGCCCTCGCGGCGCTTGGCGAGGGCTCCACCGAGGGAGTGCAGGCCATCGCTATCGACAGCTCGTTCCTGAGCTACCGCCAGGTCGCCAATTCAGTCCTCGGCGGCAGCGTGCTGACGAAACCACTGGTCCACCTGCTCATCAGCTCGGCACACGACCCGTCCGACACGATTGCCGAGCTGGAAGGAATACCGCTCCTCTTTATCCACGGTGACCGCGACAGGATCGTGCCGATCTCAAACGGCGAGGCGCTCTTTGAGGCTGCGCCGGAGCCGAAAAAATTCCTTCGTGTGCCGGGCGCACGCCATATGCACGCCATTGAGGGCGACACGAAGGACGAGCTGGTTAAGTTTTTCGCAGAGTCCCTGGCGGACTGAGCGGATCAGCTTTTGGCTATGGCGGAGCAGGCCTGCTCGATTTGCACGCGCGCCCTGGGGATTTCCTCGATGGCTTCCTCGAGATGTCCATCGGTTGCCATGCTCCAGGCACGCGAAAGAAATCGTTCGGCTGAGGCTACGCCATCCCAGATTCCGGCATATTTTGAAAAGCCCAGGAGTCCCGCCAGCTCTTCGTTCCGCAAGGTGAGGTCAAGATATTGGTTTTGCAGAAGCTCATCGATTTTTCGCGTGAACTCTTCATTTGAGAGCCTGTCCAGGGAGTCATCCAGGGCTTGAATCTCGCCGCGAATATCTTCAAGTAGCGCAGCAAAATCGTTTACCGTTCCAGCGCCCCCTTTTCCACCGCCGGCAGTGGATTTCTTTGCAACTTTCAGGAGCACTCCTCCAGTTACCAGTGCAAGGGTGCCGCAAATAAAGATGCTTACAGCGGCGGTGAAGCTTACGAGAGCAGGCAATTGTGTGCCGCTGTCCGGGTCGGCTATTTCAGTGGGGATTTTGAGTCCGGCGGCACCGATGGCGGCTGCGCAGAAGCCGAGGATAATGAGTGCCCTCGAGGCGATTGTCATCAGTTTACCCTCCAAGGCTTGAAACGATTTCTTTGATTGCAAATCCGAGCATAACGAGAGCCTCGCCAACGATCAGGCCTGCTGCGATCGGAACGCCCTTGTCCTCGGCCAGCCGGGTTCCAAAGCGCCTGGTGATATAGATGCTGAGCAATCCGCCAATCCCGAAGACGATCATGTATTTAAATGGGAGGTAAAGCGAAAGGCCGATCATGACTCCAAGGCCGGGAGAGACAAACAGCGAAACCAGGAGACCGATCGTCAGGCCGGCCAGGTATTTCATCACCGGGATCCCGGCTGACTCCAGCTGTTCGATACTGCTTTTCCGGGAGGGCAGGTTTTCTGCTTCAGCGGGAGAGGTGGCCTTCTGTACCAGGGAGATAGCGCTTTTCAGCGCAGCAGCCTGCGGTGCCCCCAGCTCGGGGATTCCCTTGGCCAGCTCTGTTCTGCTGCCGCCGGCCTCTTCGTAGGCAGTGAGTGCCTTTTCTCCCTGGGCCTCCCTGATCTTGTACAGATCGAGTGCCTGGTTCGGCCCGAATGCATAGGCATTCCAGAGCAGGACGACCACTGCTACAGAGATTCCCGGTCCGATCCAGCAGGTAGCGATCTGGGCGACCTGCTGGCGTGCAGGGCGACTACCGATGAGGTAGCCGGTTTTCAGGTCAGCCATCATGTCGGCGCACATCGATGTTGCCACGCAGATTGCAGCGCCGATGGTGACAGCAGGAATAATACCGTTCTCGTCGGTTCCGAGGATGGCCATCATGATCACTGTGGCAAGCAGGGCCAGGCCCGACAGAGGCGACCAGTCGGTTCGGCCCGTGGTCTGGGCAACAACCAGGCCTGAGAGCCAGAGCCAGATGCCACCGACCGCAGAGGCAAGGACAGCCTTCAGCCAACTGACATGTTCGCCACCTGAGAGTTTTGCTGCGGCCAGCAGGAGCAGGAAACCAATGGCCATTCCCACGTTGAGGGTTTTTAGAGAGACCTCCTCCCGTGGGCCTTCATCCGAAGTTGAACGCAGGCTGGCAAGGGCGGCCTTGAGAGCCGGCAGGGCGATCGCGATGCCGGCGATGGCGCCTCCGAGAATCATTCCGATGCCCAGGTGACGTGATGTGAAATGAGCGAAGGCACCGATGAATTTCCCTGCCTCACTGTGTTCAAGCCCCTCGGTTGTCACATGGGAAAACCCCGGGGGAACCCAGCCGAAGGCGATGCAGACAGGGATGAGTATCCAGAAATTGAGAAGGGTTCCGTAGAGGATCGCCAACCCCGGGCGCCCGGCAAGGTATCCGGCACCAAAGCTCATGAGGCTGATGGCGAAGACGAAATGAAACTTGGCGGGGATTCCGATGGCCTCTCCCACATTGACCGATGGGTATTCAGTGAGCGTGGTTACCAGGGTGACGACTCCCGATACAATGAAGCCCAGGACCAGTAACTGGGCCTTTTGAACTCCGGCCCCCGGGCTTTTGAGGATGGCCGCTACCGCTACAGCACTGGGGAACCGCAGGCGTTCAAGTTCGATAATCTGTTTACGCAGAGGAATGATCATGACCACTCCGAGAATCGAACCCGCGGTGACGGCGAGTGCCAGGGCGTAATAGTTGATGTCGGTCTGCCGGCCCATCAGGAATAGAACAGGGATGGTGAAGATAACCCCGGCATTGACGGTGTTCACCGACGAGGCAACGGTCTGGAAGATGTTGACCTCGAGGATGGAACCCTTGCGGAGCACTCCACGCAGGAGTCCGAAGCCCAGCACGGCTGCTACCGTCGAGCCTACGATGGTGAAACCGATCTGTAGCCCGGCGAAGCAGATCCCCACATTGAGAAGCAGGCCAACCACGATCCCCCCGACCAGGCTGGATGCTGTCAGTTCACGGTATTTAGGTGTCTCGGCCAAACCGGGTCTTTCTCTCTCAGCCGCCGCTCAGCTTGTCGCGGCAGGTCTCGAGCAGTTTCTTGGTCAGCTTGATGCCCTCGATCTCGCCAGGCTTGCCGCCTTCCCACTCGATGCCGACGTAGCTGTGGTAGCCGGCGTCGATGACGATTTTCATCATCTTCATGAAGTCGGTTCTCGTCTCGTTGCCGGCGGCATCGAAGGAATGTGACTTGGCGCTCACCGCCTTGGCGAAGGGCATGAGCTCGGTGACGCCCTTGTAGCGGTCGTATTGCTTGCCGCCGCCGAGGTGGAAGTTGCCGAAGTCCGGCAGGGTTCCGCAGCCCGGGTGGTCGACAGTCTTCATGACGCTGGCGAGCCAGGCGCCGTTGGAGGAGAGCCCACCGTGATTTTCGACAATCACGTTGATTCCGTATGGTTTTGCAAATTCAGTGAGCCGGCGCAGGCCATCGGCGGCCAGCTTGACCTGGTCTTCATAGGAGCCGCGGCTGCTGGCGTTGACCCGGATCGAGTGACAGCCGAGATAGGCGGCGGCCTCGACCCATTTCTTGTGTCGGTCGATGGCTCCGGTGCGGCCGGCTTCCTTCGGGTCGCCGAGGGCGCCCTCGCCGGCAATCATGATCAGGACGCTGTAGACACCCTCGCCCGCGGCGCGCTTCTTCATCTCTGCGAGGTACTTCTTGTCCTTGGCCTTGTCCTTGAAGAACTGGTTGACGTACTCCACAGCGTCAATACCGAGAGCGTTAGTTGTTTTGGCGAAGTCGAGGTTGTCGAGCTTCTTTGACCGGATGGTCCGGTGGAGCGACCACTGGGCCAGGGAGATCTTGTAGATGGGCGCTTTTGAGACCGGCGCGGGGGCAGCTCCGGTTTCCGGGGTGGTGATAAGAGGAGCCAGTCCAAGACCCGCTCCGACCAGGGCTGTACGGCCGAGAAACTCGCGGCGGTTTGCTTTCGTAGTCATGTTCTTTCCTCGTTTCTTTCAGAAGGTACCTTGTTTTTGAAAAGGGAGCCCCCATTCTAATCCAATCGGTGTATTCCAAACAAGCGCAGAGGGGGGCGCCCAGAGATTCCTGCCGTCCGCCGGATTCCGCATTGGTTCAAAAGACTGGAACTGGATTTCATTGTGTGAAAAAATAGGCTTCACTCCGGTTGAGACCCTCAAATAGAGAAGCACAGTAAATAGAAGGAGTTCGAAGGGATGAAGGCTGTTTGCAGTTTTCAGGTCTGCAGTGCATCCGCCGTGTGCAGGGTGCTGTGTTTGCTGCTGGTTCTTATTACATCAGCGGAGGTTTTTGCTCAGGCCACCAAGAAGAGTCCTCAAAAGAACAGGCAGGCCGCCATTCTTTTCAATACGGCCAGCCGCCTTTACAGGCAGAAGAACTGGCAGGATGCGGCTGCTACCTTTGGCGATTTCATCAAGCGCTATCCCAGGCACGAAGATGCCCTGGAATCGCATTTTGCAAGGGGCTATTGCTTCAACAGGCTCAAGCAGCATGACAAGGCGGTTGCTGATCTGAAAATAGCGGGTGCCCAGAAGGGGAGCCGTTGGTCGGGAGACGCTAATTTCTATCTCGGGAGGTCCCTCGAGGCTCTTGCAGAGGCTTCCCCGCAGGCTGCGGGACGATACGGTGAGGCAGCAGCTGCTTATGGACAATGTGCCGCGATTCGCCTGACTGCCCTCAAGACCGTAGCGGCCGGTCAGCGTCCAGCGGCGCTGTCAGCTCACCTGATGGCATTCACTTCGCAGGGGGAGGCGCACTACAATGCGGGCCAGTACCAGCAGGTCACGCAGGTCCTGGGGCCTCTACTTACCAGTCCCGGCCAGTACCAGAAGGTAACTGGTTACGACAGGGGCTTGTATTTCCTGGGATTGGGGAATTACCAGCTCGACCGGGCGGCGGAGAAGGCCGGCACTAAGCCGGATGAGAAAGCTACCCTTGCCAGTCTTCGTGCACTGGCTGCGCCGGCCATGAAGGAAAGTTCCCTGTGGGCAGATGCGACCTGGCTCCTGGCCAGGATTCTCCATCGGCGCTCTGAGTGGCAAGACGCTAACAAGCGCTATTCTGATCTGGTCGCCGCCAAGGCGCCGCAGGCGGCTGATTCCAGTTATTACCGGGCAGTCTCCCTGTTTGAATCCAGCTCGTCGGCTGGAGATGGAGGGGCGGCTCTGCTGTCGAATGCTGCGACGGAATTCGCTGCATTTTCAAAGACCTACCCCAGGCATAAGTTTGCGGCCAGGGCGGTCTACTACGAGGGCATCTCGCTCTTTAATGGAGGATCTTACGCAGCTGCGGCCGTCAAGCTTGGAGCTTACAGCTCCGGCGGGGCGGATGCGGAATCAGCAGCTCTCTTCAAGTCCCAGGCGCTCTTGTGCTGGGGACAGGCTCTCCTGCTGCAGGAGAATCCGGCTCCGTCAGAAGCAGCCGGGGTTCTCGAGAACGCCATCGGGTTCTGCCGCAAGGAGGTCCTGGCCGATCTCACCAGTGTCAAGGCCGCGACCAGGTTGGTGCAGGTGGTCTACTGGAGGGCCGAGGCGAAGTTCCAGGTTGCCTTCAGTGAAGAGGATAAGGCGAAGAGGAAGGAACATTTTGCCAATGCGGCCGCTGCCTTCAAAGAGGTTACCGGCGACATTGGAAAACCTCTCCCCAGGCTCCAGGAGGAGGCGCTCTTCAAACATGCAGAGGCCTTGTTCAATGCAGGCCGGCACAAGGAGTGCGCGGTGGCGGCAACGAGCTACCGCGATTCCTACAAGACACCACCCGGCCGTTTTACCGGCGACATTTTGAAACTTTCGGGCAGGAATGCCCTGCAGGCACCCGCCGGGGTTCTCGATCCGGCTGAGCGTGCCCGGGGTGCAGTGTATTATGAGCAGGCTGCCGCACTGAGTGAGGATCCCGCTGAAAAGGTACGCCTGAGCTATCTCTCCGGCGTTTCCAGTTACTATAGCGACGATTTCGAAAAGGCCTCTTCAGCCCTCGACAAGGTTCTGCCCTCTGCCTCCGGAAAGGATGCGCAGGAATATATCGAGCTGCCTTTTTTCCTCGCTGCCAGCCTGGCCCAGCTTCCCCGGGCTGCAGCTGATGACCCCGGGGTTATCAAGAGGCTGCAACGAGCCGCCATGCTTTTCGCTGATTACCTCAAGCTTGCTGCATCGGTTCCCGGCAAGTCAGCTGCACGGCATATCCCGACAGCCCGGATCAACCAGGGGCTCTGCTACCAGGCTGCCGGTGAATGGAAGGGTGCGCGGGAGAGCTACACAACTTTCCTGACGCTTCATCCTGACCATAAGCTCGTTACCAGGATTCGCTTTTCGCTGGCGGGGGCCTGTGTGGAGCTCGA
>CAZTRG010000125.1:0-4222 GCA_964615885.1 uncultured Planctomycetia bacterium
CAGGTCGATCTCGATTTCGGCAAGGCCAATGATTTCGGCCTCATCTACATGAAGGGCAATATTCTCAAGTCGGTGACCTTTACCCGCGATGCGGCGGGCCAGCCGCTGGAGAAACCCCGCAACCTGCTGGTGATGGCCTCCGGTGCAAACTTCGAAAGAGGGGGCGCTGTCTCGGCCTGGGTACGCGACGATGAAAACGGCAAATGGGTCCACACCCTTGTTCGCCACGGCTCGACCGCCGGCGGGGTGCGCTGGGTACCACGCGACATGGAGGTCTACAGGGACAAGGTGACGGGTATCGAGCGGCTGTTCCTGCTTCTGGGTAATCCCGGCGTCACCTCGGGTGTCTATGATCCCTCGATTGCGGGCGGGATCCGCTGGGACCGCCACGTCGAGTTCCCCTTTCTCACCACGGGCAGCCTCAAGACGCGTCCGCTGGGCCTTACCCGTGCCAATGGTTCACTCTTTCTCTCCGAGGGCAGCTCCATCTACCGGCGCAATGACGGCCCGAGGCCCACCTACTCGCAGATCCTCAATCTCGAGGAAGACACCGACACCGATGTCGGGGGAATCCGCGGACTGACAACCATTGCCAATCCCAGGGGAGAGGGTGAGTCGATTCTCTTTCTCTGGGCCCCCGGTGCGAGATCGCAGAGCCAGGTCAAGCGTCTCGACCCCGATGGGAAGGGGTCCTACAGTCTTCACAACGAGGCCAGCATGGCGGACCTCATGAGCCGGGCACTTGGCGTCAAGGTTCCCTATACCCTTGGAGCGCACAACAGGATGCTGTCGGTCACTCACCCCGGCACCGGGAAGACCGTTCACCTCGTCGGCTTCCAGGGGAACATCCTGTCAAAGGACCACCTGCGCTGGAAGGGAAGCCGCCTCTATGCCGGCGCCCTCTATGCGCTTCGCTCTGCCGACCAGGGCTACAGGCTGCTGGAGGTGAACAATGCCTACGCTCCCGGCAAGCCGGTCCTTGTATCGCCGCGCGCCTTCTGCCTCTCTCCCTTCGGTGACGGACAGCTCTACATCGGCGGTCACGATGCCAGCCGCCTGATCTCCGACGACATGGCCTGGGTCTTCAGGGCGCCGCTGGATGTCGCTCTCGGAGCCAGGAAGGGAGCCGATGCCGGGGCTGCCCGGCCCGCCCCGGTGCCGGCGGAGCGTCTTCGCAAGGGCCCGGTCTATGAGCTGCGCATCTACCACGGCAGCGAGGACAGGTTCGCCCACCTCATCAAGCGCTTCCGGGTTCATACCGACCGGCTCTTCCGCAAGCACGGCATGGAGCCGCTGGGCTACTGGGTCCCGACCGATGGCAGCGTGAAGGCCCGCAGGAAGTTCGTCTATATCCTCAAGCATCCCTCGCGCTATGCCGCCTACAGGAACTGGAACAGCTTCACCCGCGACCGCCAGTGGGAGGCGGTCCTCGACATTCCCGAGTTCCAGCGCCTGCTGGCTGAAAAACCCACCAGCATCTTCCTGAGCGCCAATGACTATTCCGCCGCGGCCCGCAATCCGATCGAGAAGGCGGGGGGGATCTACGAGCTCAGGACCTATGTCACCAACCCCGGCAAGCTCTCGAAGCTCAACACCCGCTTCCGCGACCACACCACGAGGCTCTTCGGCAAGCACGGGATCAGGAATGTCGGCTACTGGACTCCCTTCGACCGCCCCGAATCCGCCAACACCCTCATCTACCTGGTCCATCACAGCAGCCGAAAGCAGGCCGACACCAACTGGAAGGCCTTCGGCAGCGACCCGCAGTGGCGCAAGGTCGCCCGCCAGTCCCAGCTCGATGGCAGGTTCCTGTCAGAGCCTCCCGAGCGCCTGTACCTTGAGGCCCTCGATTTCTCGCCGATGAAATAGATCCAGGCGCAGGAAGGGCTCCTGTAAACAGGGCTCTGATTCCCTGTGGCCTGCTTCATTCCAAGACGCTAAAATGCGTGGGTCAACGGAACGCATCACAGGAAGACTTCTTTGAAATCTTCTGCACTCAAAACCAGTCGACGGGATTTCATCAGGCTTGGGGGCCTGGCGGTGGGGGCGGTTTCTCCCCTGGGACTCTCCTTGTCAGAGGTGCTGGCGAACGAGGCGGCCAGTGGTGGCTCGAAGCGCATCAACGTGATCTTCATGTTCCTGCAAGGCGGTGCCAGCCATATCGATATGTACGATATGAAGCCGGATGCACCGCGTGAGATCCGCGGCAAGTACAGTCCGGCCTCGACCAATGTTCCCGGCCTGCAGCTCAGCGACCAGCTGCCGAAGCTCTGCCGCTGTGCTGACAAGTTCTCTCTCATTCGCTCGATGCAGGCCTACAGCTCCAAGCACGGCGAGGGAGATGTCGACATCATGTGCGGCAGCCCGCTTGATAAGAACCTGCAGGCACCGGGAATCGGGGCAGTGCTCAGCAGGCAGCAGAAGCAGCAGGCACTGGTGCCGCCCTTTGTGCACCTTGGCGATATGAAACACCCGGCGCACAGCGCTCCCGGTTACGGCGGCTACCTCGGACGCAGCTTCGACCCCTTTCTCATCGAAGCTGATCCGAACTCCCCGGCCTTCGCTGTGAAGACCTTCGATACGGCCGATGATGTCGATCCCAGCCGCCTCTCCGGCCGTCGCACGCTGCTGCGTTCGCTCGACCGCTACCAGGCTGAGCGGGAGCGTCAGCTCGAGTTTGCCCGCGAGCACGATACCTTCACCGAGCAGGCCCTCAGCCTGTCGACCTCCAACAGGGCAAAGGATGCCTTCGACCTGTCAAAAGAGCCTGCCGCCCTTCGCGATGCCTACGGTCGCAACCGGGTCGGGCAGGGTATGCTCCTGGCGCGCCGCCTGGTGGAGGCCGGGGTTCGCTTTGTTACCATCCAGGGCTATGTCGACACCGGGATCTACGCCTGGGACCATCACTGGGGCATCTTTCCCCACCTCGACAAGCAGCTGCCGATCTACGACAACAGCTACTCGGCGCTCCTGAATGACCTCGACGACCGCGGCCTGCTCGAAACCACCCTGGTGATTACCGCCGGTGAGTTCGGGCGAACGCCCGGCTTCAACAAGGACAAGCGCGGCCCCGGTCGCGACCACTGGAACCGCTGCTTCAGCCTGACCATGGGCGGCGGCGGTGTTCAGACCGGACGGGTGATCGGCGCCAGCGACAAGCACGGAGCGGTTCCCGTTGACCGGCCGGTATCGGTTGCAGATTTTGCTGCAACGGTCTACCACGCCCTCGGGCTGGACCCGAAGGCTGAATACCGCGCCCAGGGCCGTCCGATGAGGGTGCTGCCGGAGGGAGAGGTGGTCGAGGAGCTCTTCTGAGGCATCCTGCTCTTGCGGTTCTTGCCTGTGAAGGTGCCCTCGAATAGGCTATGTGCTGGTACCCGTGGAAACGACCGGATCTATCCAGAAAATGAGAATCACCTGCTTGATCGCATTGCTCCTGCTGCCCCTGGCCGGCCGCGCCGATGAGGTCTTCAAGAAGGAAGTCCTGCCGGTCCTGCGCGAGCACTGTTTCGGTTGCCATGGCCCGGAAAAACAGAAGGGCAAGCTGCGGCTCGATACCCTCAGCCTCGACTTTGACCGGGGTGAGGCCGCCGAGCGCTGGCACGATGCCCTCAACAAGCTCGACCTGGGGGAGATGCCGCCTGAGGACAAGTCGCAGCTCACCGGGCCGGAGCGACGGATCCTGACCGCCTGGCTCAGGGGGCGCCTCGAAGCTGCCGCCCGGGCGCGGCGCTCTACAGGTGGCCGGGTTGTGCTGCGGCGGCTGACTCGCTATGAGTACGCCAACACCCTGCGCGACCTGCTCGGCCTCGACCTCGACTTTGCCCGTGAGCTGCCGCCGGAGCCCAAGTCCGCCGATGGCTTCAAGAACAACGGCGGGGCGCTGGGCATGTCGGCCGAGCAGCTCGAGTACTACCTGCAGATCGCCCGTGATGCCCTCGCCAAGGCGATTGTCGAGGGTGAGAAGCCCGAGGTGGTGAAGATCAAGGTAGAGAAGAGCTCTCCGGTTCGACGGATCAAGGGTGAGGTAAACAACCTGGTTGCTCCCGGCGGGCAGTTCCTTGCCAAGCTGGATGAGTTTCCGCGTGAGGGGGACTTTGTCGTACGGGTCAGGGCGACCGCGGTGGTACCCAGCGGCGCAGGCTGGCCCAGGTTGAGGGTCGCCCTCGGAGTGCGGGCGGATGTGCGGGCTCCGCAGAAGACCCTGGCCCTGGCGGACGTC
>CAZTRG010000126.1:0-8052 GCA_964615885.1 uncultured Planctomycetia bacterium
TCCTTGACTGGGTCAGCGACGGGGCCATTCGTTCCCACCTGCCAATGCGCGGGGACGCCGATGAAGACGAGTCCATCACCCTCACCGATGCCATCAGGATCCTCCAGTACCTCTTCACCGGGGGCGAAGAGATCCATTGCAGGGCGATGGCCGATGCAAACCACGACGAAGAGGTCGATCTTACCGACGCCATCTACATCCTGAATTTTCTCTTTCTCGGAGGTGAAAATCCTGGAGACCTCACCGAAGAAGAGGCCGAAGGCTGCGAAGAAGAAGAGGAGCTGTCCTTTGAGAGCCTTTACGAAAACCTCTTCTCGGCCTCCTGCGCCTTCTCTTCCTGCCACAGCAGCCAGGCTCGCAAGGGTGATCTCTCCCTTGCATCTATCGAGGATGCTCGAAATGAGCAGGTTGGGATAGCCGCAGCCAATGAAACCGCAGATTCTGCAGGAATGCTCAGAGTCGACCCGGGAAACCCGGACAACAGCTTCCTGCTACGCAAACTCCTCGGCCCGGGCCCGGGTGAGGGCAACCGGATGCCGGCCAACTCCTCCACCCCCCTCTCCGACAACGTGACCGGAGCAGTCAGGGAATGGATCCTCGCCGGAGCCCCACTGGAAGGAACGATTGACGGCGTTCCTGACCTCCAGGATGAGCCCTCCCCTCCCATTGACCGCCTGCCTGCTCCGCCGGTGCCCGAAAACGGCCTGCAGATTCGGCTTCCCGATTTCACCATCGCTCCGCGCTCAGAAAGGGAAGTCTTTTACTACCTCCGCAACCCCCTGCAGGGAGCCGATGTAGAAGGAGACGATATCTTTGTCAAGCGTATCGACATTCACATGCGTGAAGACAGCCACCACTTCATTATCTACCGCTGGTCTGGCGGAAGAGCGCCTCGTTCGGGTTTTCGGGATATTGCTGAAGACTTCGTCAACTTCTCCCGCCGCGAATTTGTCACTGCATCCCAGTCATCCTTCCAGGGGCTGGCCTTCCCCGATGGGGTCGGATTGCGCTTTGACCGCAATGTCGATTTCGATCTCAACTCCCATTACCTCAACCTCAATGGGACAGAACCCATGATCGGCGAGGTCTACATCAACTTCTTCTTTGCCGAGCCCGGAGAGATCACCACTGTCGTCCGGCCCATCTTCGACACAATCGACACCATCAACGTTCCGCCCAATGCCACCCGTACCGTGGAAGGCAACTGGCGGGTCTCCCGGGAGACTCACGTGTACATGCTCTCATCCCACATGCACCGTCACGGAATCGAATACGGCGCCTTCCTGACGGAAAACGGCCAGGACATCCGCCGGGTCTACCTGAGCAGGGACTGGGATGATCCTGTTAATACCTTCTTCGAAAACCCGCTCGTTCTTCAGCCCGGGCAGGGCTTGCGGCATTGGGCAACCCATCGCTACCACGACCCCCCCAGCCCCAACGCCCGCCCCCTCGAATGGGGCCTCACCTCCGAAGATGAAATGGCTATCCTGCTGGGTTACTATGCAGAGCCTTAACCCTCTTGAGAAAGAAAACACCTCCAAATAACCACATGGAGTCCAAGGCAATGAAGAACAGCACCTTTCCTGTGCCCCTGTTCCTGCTGGCCATTCTTCTTGGCTCAGCGGGTCCCCTGGCCGCATGGCAGGAAGCCGAAAAAAAGCATCCCCTGGTCAAAGGCAAGATCCAGGCTCGAAGTTATTTCTTCAAGGAGGCGGATAAAGACATGGGCTATACCGTCTATGTCCCCAAAGGTTATGACAAGAAGAAGAGCTGGCCGCTGGTCCTCGGCCTTCATGGTCTTGGCAGCAGCCCCTCACAACTGATCCGCTACCCCGGCCTTACCGAACTTGCTGAAAAGCACGGCTACATCATTGCCTGCCCAATGGGATACAACCGGACAGCCTGGTACGGAGCAGCGACCTTTGTCAGCGAAAAGATCGGCAAGCTCAGTGAGCAGGATGTCATGAACGTCCTCGCCATTACCCGTAAGGACTTTAATGTCGACCCGAACCGCATCTACCTGATGGGGCATTCCATGGGCGGTGGCGGCACCTTCTACATCGCGATGAAATACCCTGAGATCTGGGCGGCCCTCGCACCGATAGCCCCCGCGATCTATGCCAGGTCAAGCGGCCTCGAAAAGATCCGGCATATCCCCGTTATTTGCATCCAGGGGGCCAAGGACAGGCTCGTCCGGGCCTCCAAGACCCGGAAATGGATCGAAAAGATGAAAGAAGCCGGCATCGAGCACAAGTACATAGAAGACCCCGAAGGCGGGCACGTCCGAATCGCCTTTGAAAAGATGCCGGACATTTTCGACTTCTTCAACAAACACCGGAAGAAGTCCCCGGCAAAGAAAAAGGAAGCCGCGAAGAGCCCCTGAGCGGGCCTATTTCTTCTTCTTCCTGCCGCCCCCTGCACCCTGCGCTGCGTTGGCAACGTTGACCTTCGGAAGCCAGCGCGCGTGCTCGTCCATCACCTTGCGGTACTCATCCTTACCGGCCAGGTTGTGCCACTCGTTGGGATCCTTCGAGTGATCATAGAGCTCTTCAGCCCCATCTGAGTAGCGGATATAGCGCCAGCGCTCAGAACGCACAGCATGATTGTTGGGCTTGTAGGTGGTCAGAGCCGGGCGAGACCATTCAGCGGAGGGATCATCCAGCAGGGCCTTGATGCTGACGCCCTCGAGCCCTTTTCGCTGGCGGATACCGCAGAGCTCCACAAGGGTGGGGAAAACCTGGATCAATTCAACCGGCCGCGAGCAGCGCTTACCTCGCAGCCCCCCGGGCACCGAGATGATCATCGGGACCTGGGTCGAGGTCTCCCAGAGGCTCTGCTTGGCCCAGCGTTGCTTCTCCCCAAGGTGGAAGCCGTGATCTGAAAACAGAACGACGATGGTGTTTTTCGCATAGGCGCTGGACTCCAGGGCGGTAAGAACCCGGCCAAGCTGCTTATCCATATAGCTGACGCAGGCCAGGTAGGCCTGGACAGCAGCCTTCCACCGCCCCTTCTCAACAAACCACTCATGCGGAGGAGGAGTATTGTTGCGGGTCAGCCTGGTTGCCATGGAGGGAAGGTCCAGGCGGTCATCCAGCTTTACCTCGGGAAGCTGCACCTTGTCCAGCGGGTGCAGGTCAAACCATCTCCTTGGGGCGTAAAGCGGTACGTGAGGCCTGTAAAACCCCAGGGCCATAAAGAATGGTTTCTTGTGCTTGCGGCCCAGCCTCTCGATAACCCAGGAGGCGTCTATGTAGTCATTCCCCTGAGAGCCGGGATAATCCTGAGGGCCGAAATCCCAGAGCTTGTGGGGATTCCCAGGCGGGCCTTTGTGAATCCGCTTCGCACCCTTGTCCATCTGCCCGGGGGCGGGGCCAATGTGATGGAAAGAACGTTTTTCGGTTCGCGAGCCATGAAAGATCTTTCCTGCCATAAAGGTTTCATAACCGTTGGCGCCAAAATGTTCTGTCAGGGTGACCCTGTTGCGATTGAGGGCCGTAGTCCGAAACCAGGGCTTGTTTTCATAGATACCGGTGGTGGAGGGCCGAAGCCCGGTCATAAAGCTGGTCCGGGAAGGATTACAGATCGGAGCCTGGCAGTGGGCATTGGTAAATAAGACCCCCCTTTTTGCCAGCCGTTTAAAATTCGGAGTGACGCTCTGTGGATGCCCTTCCAGGCCGACGACCCAGTCGTTCAGGTCATCGACGGTTATCAGGAGGACATTAGGCCGCGAGGCCTGGTCTGCGGCAACCGGCCCCCCCCATAGGAACAGGAAAGCCAGCAACACCAGGGAAGGACGTCTCAACTTAGCTCTTCTCCAATCAAAGGCCTCAGCCCTTCTTCTCAGGCCTGGCCTGGTTTTTCCTCTTCCGCCCCCGCTTCTTCTCCTTAGCCGGGGCCTCGGAGGCAGGGCGGGTATCAAACTTCTTCCCACCGGTATCTTTCCACCACTTGAAGGCCAGGGCCTGCATTTTCTTCATCCGTTCAGCCTGGGCCGGATCCCCGGCAAGATTTTTAAGTTCGTAAGGGTCTGCAGCGAGGTCGTAGAGATCCTGGTCGCCTTTTTTGCGGGTCGGATACTCAGTGGCGATCGACTGGATTCTCAAATAGCTCCCGTTGAGGGAGGCCTTTACATCCTGCAGGTAAAGAATGTACTTCCAGCCCTTGTCGCGGGCGTAGATGGCATAGATGTCACGCTCCGGGCGCTGATCATCCTTTGTCGCAAAGGCCGGGTAGATAGCCCCGAACAGGATTTCTCGATTCCGGGTCGTCTTGCCGTCGATAATCGGGCGGAGGTTTTTGCCGGCGGCAGTCGCCGGTATTTCAGCTCCGGCATAATCCAGGATGGTTGGAAACACATCGAGGGTGCTGGTCAGGCACTCAAACCTCTGGCCACCCTTCACCTTCCCCGGCCAGGTGAAAAAAACCGGCGTACTCACTCCTTTCTCAAAAGGAGAACCTTTTGAGGGGCGCCCGTTACACCAACCGTTGTCGATAAGAAATACAAAGAGGGTGTTCTCATAGAGCCCCTTCTCTTTCAGCTTGCCCTCCAGCTCACCGATTCCATCGTCAAGCCAGGCCTCCATTGCCAGGCTGAGGAACTCTTTCTTCAGGAAGGTCTCCCTGTTGCCTGCAGAGATGTAGCCGGGAACCTTGATCTTGTCTTTTTGAACCAGGTCGCGGTATTTCTTGGGGGGATTGTGGGGCGTATGAGGAATCAGGGGTGCCCACCAGATAAAGAGAGGCTTCTTGCCCCCCATTTCATCGATAAAAGAAAAAAGGTCGTCCTGGCCCTTTCTGACAAAGGTCCTGGCTGTCTTGCCCTTGCCGTGGGTGAAGCCCATTTCGCGCGGGTCTCCCTCCCAGTACTTCCCCTCCACGTAGGTTGCATAGCCCGCCTTTTTCAGCTGGGCCGGCAGGGAGTTTTTCGGGCTGAGCTTCCTGATGCCGTAGTTGTAATAGATCCCTGACTGGTGAGGCCACCGGCCGCTCAGGAAGCTGGCAAGGGTAGGGTGGCAACGAGACATGGGCAGATGAGAGATGGGAAACACCGTGCCTGTGCGAGCCAGGCGGTCCAGGTTAGGAGTCCTGGCCGTCTTGCTCCCCATGAACCCCAGGTGTTCGTTGTCATGGTCATCGGAAATAATGAAAACGATATTGGGCTTCTCCTCGGCGAAGGCATTCCCTGCTCCAGGTGATGAGAGAACAGCCATAAGGACGCATGAGATGAACACCTTGTTAACGAAACTCATTTTTCACTCTCTATGATTTCTTCATTAGCAAAAAGGCCGCTTCCTGCGACTGTCCGGAAAAGGCCGGACCGCCACATCGTGCCCCAGTTCCAGCAGTCATGCAAGTGATCGAATCAGGTGCCCCTGATAAGGATCCAACCAATAGATTGATTAAATTGGCCCCGTCTCTTCAAATAAGAACAAGGCCCGGACTGCCCTTCGGCTGAATAACCAGGGCCTCCATTTCCAGAGTACTGAATTGGAAGGATTGACAGATGTTTCGCTCCCTCAGCCTGCTGCTCCTCGTTATTTTCTCAACAAGCCTGCAAGGCGCCGACTGGAACCAGTTCCGCGGCCCCAACGCTGACGGAAAAACAGATGCAGACCTGCCCCTTGAATTCGGGGAAGACAAGAACGTCGCCTGGAAAACCCCCATGCCCGGGAAGGCCTGGTCATCGCCCGTGGTCTGGAAAAACCAGGTCTGGCTGACCAACGCCCTGCCGGATGGCCACAAGCTCTGGGCCGTTTGTGTTGACCTGGAAACCGGGAAAATCCTTCACAACATCCTTGTCTTCGATATCGCCGAGCCCCAGTTCTGCATCGCGCTGAACAGCTATGCGTCCCCGACCCCGGTTGTCGAGGATGGCCAGGTCCTGGTCAGCTTCGGTGCCCACGGCAACGCATGCCTCGACACAGCCACCGGTAAAAAGATCTGGGCGCGACAGGATATCGACTGCAACCACCACAGGGCCCCGGCCAGCTCCCCGATCCCCTACCGGGACCTTTACATCCTCCACTTCGACGGATTCGACAAACAATACGTAATAGCCCTGGACAAGAAGACCGGCAAAACGGCCTGGACCCACCACCGCGCCTTTGATTTCCAGACCAGCAACGGGGACAGGAAGAAAGCCTACGGCACGCCCTCCATCATCAAACACAAGGGCCTC
The DNA here is from genome assembly GCA_964615885.1 of uncultured Planctomycetia bacterium. GTDB lineage: Bacteria > Planctomycetota > UBA8108 > UBA8108 > UBA8108 > UBA8108. The sequence goes on from CAZTRG010000126.1 coordinate 6,179, forward strand.
GAACAACTGATCGCTCCGGCTGCGGTTGCCACCGAAGCCCTGAACCCACTGACCGGCAAGCTCCTGTGGACGGCACGCACCGGGGGAATGAACGCCTCGGCAAGGCCCGTATACGGCCAGGGCCTGGTTTTTGTAACCAATGGCATGGGCCGAATGTCAGCGATCGTACCGGAGGGCAAGGGCGACCTGGGCACGAACAAGATTGCCTGGTCTTCCAAGCGCGGCGTCCCGAAGAAATCCTCCCTGATACTCGACGGAGACCTGCTCTACATGGTCAGCGATCTCGGCGTTGCTTCCTGCGTGGACGCAAAGACCGGCTCCCCTCACTGGACCTCCCGCCTGGGTGGAAATTACGCCGCCTCTCCGATTCTCAGCCGTGGAAGAATCTATTTCTTCAACCAGGATGGAGACATCCCTGTCATCGCTACCGGCAAAAAATTCAAGCTCCTGGCTCGCAACAAGCTGGCCGACGGCTTCATGGCCAGCGCTGCTGTAGCCGGCGACTCCCTGATCCTCCGAACGAAATCAGCGCTTTACCGTATCGCCACCAAGTAGCCGAAGCCTCCCAGTGCCGAAGACACCCGCCTGGGAGCTTTATCGCCCCTAGGGGTAGAGCTTTAATTCGAGGTGCATAAACAACTTAGAGTTATGCCTCGGATTCCTCTTGGACATTTGGCCTGCTAAGTTTGAACTGTAGAACTCAGGAGGCTTCAAAAAGGGCCAGGTAGAGACATAAAAATGAAAACAAGCTCAATCTACGCAAGCATGTACCTTATTCTGCAAATGCTGATCTCCTTCGAGGGGCAGACTGGTTTCGCCCAGGAAAACCTCGACGAAGAGCTGAAGAAAAAGGAAGAAACCCGGATCGGCCGCCTCTTCGAAAAGGTGGTGCCCACCCTGGATGAGGCCCGGAAATTGATCGATGGCCACGACAAGCTCCCCAAGCGCCGGTTCCTCCTCCTTCGCCCCTTTGCTGATGACCAGCAAAGCAATGAGGCCGAGACAACCGAACTGCTCGACGAGGCGATCGACATGCTGGACTCCTCGCCTTTGCGGGACCTGTGGAGGGAACTCCACTCGGTAAAGCGCCAGGTTCGAAAGGGGCATCACAAGCTGGCTGAATACCGCCAGCGCCGGGTTTCCGCCCCGCGGGAAAAAGAGATCGGGCTTTTTGACAGGGCCTTTGTCTCCACCAAGGAAGATTACGATGAATTGATCGGGGAAGAAGAAACGGAGATCTCAGCCAACGAATTAAAAATTGAAGGCCTCAAGAATGGGGTCGTCAAGCAACTGAAGGCGCTCAACCTGGAGGTTGACCGGGATGCTCTCGAATCCTTGCTGTCGTCGGTTTCCGGTGACGACTTCGTCACCATGATCGCCCTTTTTGACAATATCCGCCATCTGACCGGCCAGCTTCAGAGCCTGACTGAGCAAAGCGGCGAGGCCCTCGATATCGCCAAGCGGTACTACGGAATGCACGTTGTGCTAGTGAAGATCATGGACCGCATGCAGGAACGCTTCATTTCCGACATCGACAAGGAGCACATCCCGAAGCTGCAAAAATACAGCCGGGAAGCTGAGAGCAATGTAAGCCAGGCCCTCGACCTGATTCGTAAGGAAGGCGGTAACGAAGAAATCCTGCGCAGCAATATTGAATCCAACCAGCTCACCCTGCGCGCCGCCAAGCTCTACACCGAGTACCTGCTCAACAACGCCGACCTGATCCGGCAGGAAAACAAGCATGTCAAAAAGAACCTCTCCACTGCGCTGAACACCTACAAGACTGTCAAGCTCAGTAGCGATGTCTCACGCCTGATGAAAACCGGGCGGCAGAACTTTGAAACTCTTATGCAGCTCCAGATTCCTCCTCTGCG
>CAZTRG010000127.1:0-5935 GCA_964615885.1 uncultured Planctomycetia bacterium
CCTTCTCTGCCCGGGCAGGAGCTCCCAGTTGATGGTTCGAAATCCCTGCCCACCCACAGAGGGAGCAGCCACCTTCACGCGGTCATCGGTTCCTGCTACATAGACCGCCAGGTTACCGCCCATCGAATGCCCATAGACCCCAAGACGCTTCCGGTCAACCACGGCTTGCCGCTCCAGGAAGGTCAGGCCTCTCCTGCCCGCTATCGTCAGCAGGTACCAGTTGTTATTTCTCGGCGACTCGAATTTATCGAGGTACTTTTCACCAGGCAAGAGGTTGGAGTAGCCGGGCACATTCTTCTGGGTGGGGTCAACGGCCCCCCAATCGGTATTGGGGTCCCCGGCCATCGCTCCCTCCATCTCACGCCCTCCCCAGTTGATCGAGATGCACGCATAACCTCGCCGGGCGTAATACCTGACCTCATGGAGAAAGGCTCTCTGCCCGCCTCCATGCAGGTGCAGAAGACCCGGCAGCTTCTCCCCTTTCCGGGGATATCCGTAGAACGCGGCCAGCCGTGCCGGCCGCCCCTTGAAGGTGCCGACATGAAAGGTAAGGTAGTGCAGCACAAGCCCATCCTCTTCCCACTGACGAACAACTCGAATATCCAGTGGATCCCTGGCCGGGTCTACGTCCTCCCAGAGCGCCTGTACAGACCGAGGAGGAGTTCCTTGCGCCAACACAAATCCGGGAATCAGCAAAAGGAAGGAGAGGGCCCCGGCTCTTCCATACCCTTTATTAGTTACTGAAAATCTCATTCCGCAGCCTTTAGACTGGTTTACATAAAGCAAGACAGAGACAGGACAGAACCCTTACCACCAACGGCTTCCCCTGTTAAACTGTTTTAGTGGATATTTCCTTTAGGACCAACAAAACAACAGGATCTGCTTAGGGAGAAACTCAGGCCATGAGGTTCGGATTCTATTCGCTGATAGTTGCGGCCGTAGCTTTGCTCACAGCCACTGCAATTGTATACGCCTGCTCTGTACCCGTATTCCGCTACGCCCTTGAGCGCTGGCAACCCGACATGTTCCAGGCCCTTGTTTTATACAAAGGCGAGCTGAGCGAAGAACAGAAAAAGAGCCTTGAAGCTTTCGACCGCAGCGAAGGAAAAGACCAGGCCAACCTCGAGCTTGTCATGGTTGACCTGGCTGACTCTCCTCCGCCTGAGCTCCTCACCCTTCTCGAGCAGCAAAAGGAGACCTCCCTTCCGAGGATTCTTCTCATGCCGCCGCCCTTCGGGGGAGCCGCAACCCCCCTCTGGTCGGGAGCGCTCGAAGACAAGGCGGCCCTGGCATCCTTCAACAACATCGTAGATTCCCCGGTTCGCAAGAAGGTCGTCAAGCGACTGCTTGCCGGAGACTCGGCGGTATGGCTCTGCATCGAATCGGGCGACAAGAAGCAGGATGACCCCGCATTCGCGATCGTTGAAGAACAGCTCAAGAAGTTCCAGAAGGAGATGAAGCTTCCCGAGCAGGACCCGAAAGATCTCGAGGATCCTGCCAGCCAGGTCCGGTTTGAAAAATTGCCGGTACACATTGCCTTCTCTACCATCAGGGTTTCCCGTTCCGACCCACTCGAAAAGGGGCTCATCAGCCAGCTGATGAAGACGGAGGATGACCTCCTTGAAGAGAGCGACAAGCCGATGGTATTTCCTGTCTTCGGAAGAGGCCGGGCTCTCTGGGCCTATATCGGGGCAGGAATCAATGAAGAGAACCTGGCGGAGGCTGCCCAGTTCCTCATCGGGCCCTGCTCCTGCGAAATCAAGAACCAGAATCCAGGGTCCGACCTGCTGGTGGCGGCGGACTGGGAAGGCTCCCTCGAAGGCCTCATCGAAACCAAGGATGTCGAGCTGCCCCCGCTGAGCGGACTCGAGGGATTCACCATCGAAACGCCTGAAGCTGAAGGAGATGGCTCCGAGGGAACTGCTGCAGAGGTAAGCCTGGTCCCGAAGCCTGCCACGGACAGCCCGGCTGCAGAAAAGCCTGAGGCTTCTGCCAAGGTTGAGAAAAAACCGGCCGCTTCTTCCGGGCAGGACAAGACCGAAGCTGGACAAGCAGAAGGCGAGAGCAGCTCGCTGGCCCAGAACATGGTCCTCCTGGGAATTGCCGGCTTCGCCCTCCTTGCGGGCATGACCATTCTCATGCGTAAAAAACAATAAGAACCCCCGCGAGTTATACCTTTCCTATGAAGCTTCCACGCCTGATCCTGCGCGAAATTGCCTTCCGAAAAATTTCCTTTGTCGCAAGCCTGGCGGCTGTCTGCGCCTCGGTGTGCTGTGTAGTTGCCTCCTTTGAGCTCCTCAAAGACCATGACTACCAGACCATGGAGATCCTCGCGGTAAAAAAAGCTGAGCTGACCGCGCTGACCCGCAAGCATGAGGATGAGACCCGCAAGACGATGAAGAATCTCGGCTTCAACATCCTCATTCTTCCAAAGGACCAGGTTCTTGCCGATCTCTACGCCGAAGACTTTGCCTCGAAATACATGCCGGAGAAGTACGTCACCCGCCTGGCCAGCTCGAAGATCGTCACCATCAACCATCTCCTGCCGAGCCTGACCCAGAAGATGACCTGGCCGGAAAAGAAACGGACGATCCTTCTCATTGGCGTCCGGGGAGAGGTTCCCCTGATGCACAAGGATCCCAAGAAGCCTCTGCTGGATGCAGTCCCGAAAGGGTCGATCGTGCTCGGCCACGAGCTCCACCAGAGCCTGGGGCTTTCAGAGGGTGACAAGGTCACCCTGATGGGTGAAGAGTTCACCATTCACAAATGCTACAAGGCCCGTGGAAACAAGGATGACATCTCAGCGTGGATCGACCTTGCCAAGGCGCAGAAGATGCTCGGCAAGGAAGGCCAGATCAACGCGATCCTGGCGCTTGAGTGTAATTGCACGGCCGACCGGCTCCCCATTATCCGTAATGAAATCGCCGGGATCCTCCCTGAGACCCAGGTCATTGAGCGGGGAACCAAGGCCACCGCCCGCGCCGAGGCCCGGATGGCTGCCAGGAAGCTTAAGGAGCAAACCATTGCTACAGAGGAAAGCAGGGCCAGCCAGACGAGGGACCAGCTCAAGTCCTTCACAGCTACCCTGGTCCCGCTGGTCATTGCCGGCTGCTCCCTGCTGATCGGGCTCCTTGCCTTTCTCAATGTCAGGGACCGCCAGGCAGAGGTAGGGATTCTCAGGGCCCTGGGGCTCAGGAGCTCCCAGGTCTACTCGATCTTCCTTTGCAAAGCACTTGTCATCGGTCTTCTCGGAGCACTGGCAGGCCTGCCCCTTGGGCACCTGGTAGCTGTCAGCTCAGCAAAAAGCCACCTCGCCGAAAGCGGGGGTGAACTTCTCAGCGCCAACAGCAACCTGTTCCTCCTCGTCCTGCTGGCCGCGCCGCTGGTTACCCTGCTGGCAAGCTGGATCCCGACCCTCTTTGCAGTACAGCAGGACCCGTCGGAAACCCTCCGCGAAGCATAAGGCCGGAACAAGACCGGCCCCAGGAAGCGGAGTTCCTCAGATCGCTCGCTTGAGCTGTCCGCGCTGGTTGAGATAATCGACCAGGAGATCACCCATATTGCGACTGGTATCGACGAGCACCCGCTCGACCCTGTTGGCCTGGCAGATCTCTTCGAACCGGGTGTTGAACTTCCCAAGGGCGTCGAGATAGGCTTTGCGCAGCTCAGTCGGCTGCATGAGGACCTCATCCTCCGGCACCTCCAGCCCAATGAACTTGATCATTCCGTCAAACCGGAAATCAAGTTCATCATGGTGGAGCACCTGGAAAAGAACCACCTCGTGCTGCTGGTACTTCAAGCGCTGGAGAACCTGCTCGAGAGAATCGAGATCGGTGAAGAAGTCGCTGAAGACCATGACGATCTCCCTGCGCCCCGTGCGGCCGGAAACCTCTGCGAGGCAATCGGCCATATCGGTCTTCTCCTTCGGTTCGATCTCATCAAGATGCTCCGTCATACGCTGGACCTGGGCCATGGAGTTCCCGGAAGGAACATAGCCAACGATATTCTCATCGAAGGTCGTCAGGGACACGCGGTCGCTCTGCTTGACGATCGAGTAGCCCAGCGTTGTCAACATCTTGGCTCCGTAGAGCATCTTCTGCTCCGCCTTGGCTCCATAGCGCATCGAGGCACTTACGTCGAGCACCAGGTGACAGGTGAAGTTGGTCTCCATCTCGTACTGCTTGATGAAGTACTTGTCGCGCTTGTAAAAGACACGCCAGTCAATGTGCCGGGTGTCATCCCCGATCACGTACTCCCGGTGGCCTGCAAACTCCACGGCGAAACCGTGCAGCGGGGACTTATGAGCCCCCGCCAGGTTTCCCATGACCAGGCCACTTGGACGGACCGGGGTTCCAGCCACCTTGCCAAGAACCTCAGGATCGATATAGCGTGAAAGTATGCTCTTTGCCATTGTTTACCTGCCTCAGGCAGCGGGCTGCGAGTATTTATCACTGGCCGGAACGGCTTCCAGCAGATCATCGATCAGGGTCTCGTTGGTCTTGCCTTCGGCATGTGCGGCGTAGTTGCTCGCGATCCGATGGCGAAGAGCCGGCTTGGCGACCGCATCGACATCACCAACGGTGGCGTGGTAGCGACCGTAGAGCAGCGCCCTTGCCTTCGCACAGGTAACGAGCGTCAGGATTCCCCTGGGACCGGCTCCCCAGTCAAGCCACTTGTTGACGAAGTCCGGTGCACCCTCTTCGCCGGGGCGGGAAGCCCTTACCAGCGCGTGTGCATAGCCGAGAACCTGGTCACTGACCGGTACACGGGTCACGAGATTCTGGATATCGACAATTTCCTTATCAGTCATGACCGCCTTGATTCCACCAAGCTGACCGGTGGTGACGCGGCGGGCAATCTCCCATTCCTCTGCACCACTTGGATAGTCGACCTTGATATAGAGGAGGAACCTGTCGAGCTGCGCTTCGGGAAGCGGGTAGGTACCTTCCTGCTCCAGGGGGTTCTGGGTGGCCAGCACGAAGAAAGGATCAGGAAGAGTATGGACCGTTCCACCTGCACTCACCTGTCTCTCCTGCATGGACTCAAGCATGGCAGCCTGGGTCTTCGGCGGGGTACGGTTGATCTCATCAGCGAGGATCATGTTGGCGAAGATCGGGCCAGGAAGGAACTTGTAGGCACGGCTGCCGCCCTTGCTTTCCTGGATAATGTCGGTTCCCGTCACATCGCTGGGCATGAGGTCAGGAGTGAACTGGATCCTCTTGAAGCTCAGCTTCAGAGTTTCCGCAATCGAGCTGATCAGCAAGGTCTTTGCCAGGCCTGGAACACCCTCAAGAAGAGCATGCCCGCGGGCAAACATGGCAACCAGCACCTGCTCGATCACCTCGTCCTGGCCGCCGATGACCTTGGAAAGCTCATCACGCACCTTGTTGTAAGCCTCTTCGCACTTCTTTACTGCCGCTACGTCCTTAGCGGGAACCTTGTCTTCTGCCATCTTTCAATCTCCTGGTATTTCCTGATACCGTCCTGGTAAATACTTCCTCGTTTACTTCAACAGGCTACGCCTTAATCGATACTCTCGAAATAGCGACGAAGCCTTTCCCTGTAACCCCTCGGTGCAGGCCGCCTTGAGCTTGCGCGAATCGACTTGCGCAGGCTGGGAGGCAACTTACTGAACCAAGCTGCTTTTTCCAATCTTCTGGCCTTGTTATTGATATCCCGCGCTCCCGCATTGGGAGTCCGGCTGTCACTCTGCTGAATCTGATCGACGACCTGTAAGGGGCCATCCTTAACGCCCTGGTTCTCGGCAAAACTTCCACCCTTGGAGCTTCCGCCTCCTTTACCAGAGGGAGAAGTCTGCCCGGGCTGCTGACCCTGGCCTTGTCCTTGTCCCTGGCCTTGGCCCTGACCTTGTCCCTGACCCTGACCCTGACCTTGACCTTGACCTTGACCCTGGCCTTGTCCCTGACCCTGGCCC
>CAZTRG010000128.1:0-3083 GCA_964615885.1 uncultured Planctomycetia bacterium
GAATGGTTTCTCCCATCGCTGCGCGGCTATACCGGCCGTGAGCACGAGCTGCCGATCGATGCACACGGCGGGTACGCCCTGATCGCGCCGCGGCGCTGCCTGATCCACACGGCGCACAATGATGGCTCGGAGCCGACCTTCGCGGTCGAGCGCGCCTACCTCGAGGGGCGTTCGGTCTATTCCCTCCTGGGGCAGCCTGGCAATCTGCGGATCCTGTACCGCCCCGGCCAGCACGGCCCGGTCACCGAGGAGCAGCGCCGCCGCAACCTGGACTGGTTTGACCTCAGCTTTGCTCGCGGCAGCGCGAAGCAGGAAGACTTTCCCGAAGAATTGATCCATCACTTCGACTGGGAGGCCTGGAAGCAGGGTGCCGCCGGCAAAGCCCTGGAGAAGAGGTTCACCCCGGCCGAGGCGGTCGATGACGCCGATCGCCGGGAGCGGATTCGCTGGCTGCTCGGCGAGCCGCCGGCCAGTCTTGCCGGCGAAAAAAGAGCGGACTTCCTGAGCCCTGAAGAGTCGGGGATGATGAGCCATGACCGCTGGCGGGCCGGGGGGACATCGAGAACGCCGGTCCGCTTCGGAGCCGGGGTGAGAGGGAACCTGTATTTCAAGACGAAGAACGACAAGCCCGCGCCCGCGGTGATCTGGCTTCACCCCTATTCCTATCACAGCGGCTACAACGAGGGTTACGGCGTCCAGGGGACCACGGTCTACCACCGCCTCGCTGCGGCCGGTTACGTGGTCCTGGCCTACGACCAGTGCGGCTTCGGGCTTCGCCTGCTGGAGGGGCGCGATTTCTACAAGAAGGCCGCGCATTGGTCGAGGCTCGGGCGCATGGTGGCGGACGTGAGTGCCGCGGTGGATTTTCTCATCGATGGCAAGGGCGCCGCGCAGGGCGTTCTGCCGAAGATTGCTCCCGGCAAAGTCTACGTGCTGGGCTTCAGTGTCGGGGGGATGGCCGGTCTCTACGCCACGGCCCTCGATAAGCGGATCGCCGGGGTCGCCTCCTTCGGCGGCTTCACGCCCATGCGCTCCGACACCTCGTCAGCCACCGGCGGGCTGCAGCGCCTGTGGCAGTGGCATGCCCTGGTGCCCCGGCTCGGCCTCTTCGATGGCGCCGAGGCGACCATTCCTTTTGATTATCACGATGTCCTGTCGCTGGTTGCGCCGCGCCCCTGCCTCGTTTACGCGGCCCGGCGTGACCGGGATCTTGACTCCCGGGCGGTGGGCGAGTGCCTGGAACGGGCGAAGAAGGCCTGGAAGGCCCACGATGCCCCTGGGGGGCTTCAATACCATTCTCCCGACGACATCGGCCGTTTTCAGCAGGCTCAGCACGAGCTCTTCCTGCGCTGGCTGCGTGCGCAGGAGTGAGGTGGCCGCCTTTCAGCGCGCCAGGATCGACTCGGCGTAGCGGAGCTGTCCTGTGCGGCCGTCGTAATACTGGAAAATCACCTGGGGTTTCGGGAAAGCGACCCAGCGGGTGTCGGCCAGGTTCTGGGGATTGTTGAACACATTGTTGATCTGCACGACGCAATAGGTCGGGTGCAGGAGCTGGCCGCGGGGGATGTCGGTGCGGTAGTAGGTTGACCAGCGGATATCGACCTCGCGGGGTCCGTACTTGAAGGGGCCGTTCGGCGGGCGGTCGCCCTCGTCACTGGCCCAGTGGTTGTTGGAGTTGTGAGGCCCCGATGCGAACTCCCAGACCTTGTCGGTGATCTTGATGGCGAAGCTGTTGTGCAGGTCGCCGGTGAGCATGAAGACCGGCGCCTTGAGTGAATCGAAGAAGTTGATGAGCTTCTCCCTCTCATCGAGGAAAACGGTCCAGGCCTCATCCTTGTCGCCGGCGCGGATCTTGCCGCCGCCGACATGCGGAATCATGAAGTTGACCGATGAGACCACGAAATGGAAGTCCGCATCGCTGGCGGCCAGCTCGCGCATCAGCCACTCGCGCTGTACGGTGCCCAGCATCGAGAGACCCTTCTTGGCGGGGTTCCTGGTGTCGTGCATCTGGCGCTGTCCGCGCGTGTCGAGCAGGAAGAAGTCACAATTGGCGACGCGGAAACGGCAATAGGAGCGCCTGCCGATCGAGTAGGAGCTGGTGCTGTCGATATCAGCAGGCGGGCGGATGCGGATGCGGTTGGCATCGATGACCTCGACGATCTCGTAGACCCCGGCATTGGGATCGCCTCCCACGCCGTCGAGTGAGTTGTCGTTGATCCCGGCGGTGGGTGTGCCCCAGTGGACATGGAGGTTGTTGACCTGGGTGAGGTCGATCTTGGTGAAGTCAGCCTTTTCGTTGATGAGGATGTCGCCGCCTTTTTTCAGCTGGCAACGCCCGAAGTGGGTTCTCTGGCTGAACTCCGAGGGGTTGCTCCAGCCGAGGTAGTCGTGCCAGGCGCGCACTCCCATGTCCCGGAACACGGCCCGGCGGTCGCGCAGGCCGGGTGAGCCGGCGCCCCAGATGTCGTTGAGGCATTCATGGTCGTCATAGGTGAAGAAGGAGGGGATGCGGCTGTGCCAGCGTGCCAGGTTCGGCCCCTGGGTGAGGAAGTGCTTGTAGTTCTCCCAGACCCCGACAATGGTGGGGGCGTAGTCAAGGTCGCTGGGCAGGAGCTTCGGATCGGCGCTGACCTGCCGGAGCCAGTCAGGAACACTGTATTCGCGCCGGGTCTCATACAGCCAGTCACCGTTGAGAATGGCGAAGTGGATGCGGTCCTCGAGCTCTCTCAGCATGGTGGCAAAGGCGGGAAGGGAGGGGCCGATGCTGTGGGCCGGGTTCTGGTTGTTGCCGCAGGCAAATTCGAAGCTGAAATTGAAGAGGCCCTCGGGGTTGAGCTTGGGATCCTTGAGCTCTTTTGAGTCTGGAAGCGTACGGAAGGAGCCACTGCGAGCGGTTTTCCCGATCCCATCGGCCAGGATGAGCTCGTAGTAGTATTTTGTGCCGGGCTTGAGGCCGCGCAGGTGTGCCCAGGCGGTATTGTCATACGCCAGCAGGGTTTTTACCGGCGGGCTGGATGAGTTGAGCTGGTCGGGTGCCAGGCCGTAGAGCACCCGGAAAGAGCCTGCCCGCGCAGTGCGGCCCC
>CAZTRG010000129.1:0-47584 GCA_964615885.1 uncultured Planctomycetia bacterium
AGCTGCTCAGTCCGATCGCGCTGTCGCTCCTTTCACCGATGACGGAACCAATGAAGGTAACCCCGTCTGGTTCACCAATGCGAGTGCAGAAGTTGCCGGCTGGCAGACCCTGAACCCGAATGAAGACGGCATCAACTATGATGACTTCGCCGGCCGCAACGGCGCGGACCGCGACAACATCATGGGCATTGCCACGACGTACGTGGAGAACACCACGGACGCCAACATTCCCGTGACCGTCTGTACCTGTAGCGATGACTCCCTCATCGTTCACGTCAACCAGCAGGAAGTCGCCATCGTCAACCGCGGCCGCGGCTGGTGTGGTGGCGCTCACGAGTGCCAGGAGCAGAACTGTGCGGTTCTCGTCCCCGGTGTCAACCAGGTCACTATCCAGGTCTTTGAAGGCGGCGGCGGCTGGAACTTCCGTCTCGGTCTCCTCGACTTTGCGACCGGAGCGGCCATCACCGACTGTAACGACCTGGGAATCTCCTATCTCGGACCCAGCGATGGATCCCTCGAATCCGAAGGCTCCGCCGCCTGTCCCAGGTTCACCATTGACGGACCCTGGCTCAACACTGAGCAGTGGAACCACCTTCTTCTCGAGAATGATCGTGGTTGTGGTCCCGGAGATGAGTCGATCGAAGGTAACTGGACCTATCCCTACGTCATGGCCGATGAGAATCCGACTCATGGCGATGAGTGGGAAATCGACTTCGCCAACGCCCAGTCAAGTGGCTGGGGAGGAACGCGAATCGGTTGTGAACCCAGGTGGATGACCCGTGAGGGTGCCCTGGCCGATGATCCTGCCGTCGATCTCCCCATCCGGGGCGATGGACTCATGGACATGAACGACTGGTGTAACCGGATCGGCGCTCGCAACGACAACGCGGTGTGGATCGGTACCACCTATGTCAACAACACCAATGACGTTCCCGTCGCCGTAGATGTTTGTACCGCCAGTGACGACTCCGTCCGCGTGGATATCAACAACTACATCGTGACGAGGGTCAACGCCTGCCGTGGATCGGCTGGTGGTTGCCAGGAGACTCGCCCCGGCGAGCTCGCCCCTGGTGTCAACAAGATCACCGCCTACGTCTATGAAGGCGGCGGTGGATTCAATGGTCGCGTCCGACTGACTATCCGCAATAACGACGGTTTCGATGAAGGTGTCGAGACCCTCGAGCAGGCCGGTATCGAGTTCCTCGGCGCCGGTGGCGGAGATCTCGAAGGCGCCCTTCTTGCCGACCGTCCCGAGAGGTCGCATGGCGAGCAGAGAGAGCCCGATGTGGCTCCTGTTGAGCCTGGCGATGATGGCCCCTCCGGCATCAACCCCAACGGTTGGATCCAGACTGATGGCTGGAACCTGCTCGTCCCCGTCGGCAACCCCCACGGTTGCGGTGGTGGAGGTGTTGGTCTCATGGCCACCAGTTGGACCGGCCAGTTCCTGATCGGCGAAGAAGATCCGCAGGATGGTGATGAATGGGAAATTGACTGGAGCCTTACTGAGGCTAACGGTTATCCCGGTCAGACCAACAATCCTGACGATATCGCCGTCTGGAGAACAGCCAAGACGATCCAGGCCGGACTCGGTGGAATCGATTGTGGTGGACCCGATGCACCCTCGCAGTTCAATGGAGATCTCGTTGATTTCCAGGCCATCTGCGTAGCTGAGGGCACCCCGAACGACAACGTCATGGCGATTGCTACGACCTACGTCGAGAACCTCACCGGTGAGGACCTCGCCATCCAGGTCTGTACTTCCAGTGACGACTCCGTCGCCTGTTACGTCAACGAAGAGCTTCGCCAGAACATCAGCGCATGTCGCGGTTCCGGTGGAGACTGCCAGGAGCGCGCCGATGCCGTCCTGGTGCCCGGCGTCAACAAGATCGCCATCCTGACCTTTGAAGGTGGCGGTGGCTTCAACATGCGCTTCGCTATCGAAGCCAACGGAGCCAAGCTGAACGACGACAGCCCCGAGGTCGATTTCCTCGGTGCTGCCTACGACGCTCCGGTCGTCCCCATTGCTCCGACCTTTGACCTTGGCTTTGCAGGTGCTGCTGACCAGTCCGGCGGTTGTGTTGGTGATACCAACTCGGCCGATATCGACTGTGTCGCTACCACCAGCAACAACCCCGGAGACGAGGGCATCATGAGCTACTCCTTCGGTGTTGAAGCCAGGGGTGGTTCGATTACCGCTATCACAGCCGACGGCACCGATGCCGGCGCGCTGATCGACGGTGGATTCGTCCAGGCCGAGCTGACAACCGGTGAGGGAAATGAAGGCGCCGTGATCGGTGTCGTCCTCTCCTTTGCCAGTCCCGTCACCCTGCCCGCCGATGGTGCCTCCTCAATCGCTACGGTGACTGTTGAGACCGCCCAGGCTGAGGCAGCGACGAACGTCGCTCTGGCTTACAGCAACACCCTCCGTGGTGCCGGACAGCCTGTAAGGGCTATCGTCACCTGGCAGGGCGCTACCCACAATCCCACGCTTGGTACCACCAGCTACGTTGTCAGTTCCGACAATGATCGTCCTGGCGCCCCCGACGGCCTCTCGGCCGAAGCGGGCAACGCCACGGTCAGTCTCGCCTGGGCTGTTAGCGATGGCGCCAGCTACACCGTCCGCAGGGATGGTGACATTGTTGCCGAAGGACTCACCGAGAGTTCCTACACCGACGACGATGTCGTGAACGACACCACCTACAGCTACACCGTGTCGGCTTCCGACGCCTGTGGCGAAGGTGCTGAATCGGCTGCTGCAGAGGCCACACCGGTAGATCCCGGTATCGGCCCCTTCAGCCGTGGTGACTCGAACTCAGATGGTGCTGTCGATATCTCCGACGGTATCTACACTCTGGGTTACCTCTTCCTTGGAAGCGACGATCCTGGTTGCCAGGCAGCCGCCGACTCCAATGCTGATGGTAGCGTGAACATCTCTGACCCCACCTTCACCCTCGTATTCCTCTTCGGAGGAGGCGCTGCTCACCCCGAGCCGAGCGCCTGTGCTAACAGCACCGACGAAGGCGATGTGGCCCAGGGCTGTGCGACTCCGACCTGTAACTAAGTCGGCCTAGCAGGGATCGCGAAAGCGTTCCCGTTCACTGAGAGGCCCGGATCCCGAGGGATCCGGGCCTCTCTTTTTTTGTCCCCTGCCAATCTGCGTTGACCACCGCTGGCTTCTTCCAGCGCTGAAAAAATACCGCTTCCCACAGTCGGGATCGATTGCCAGCCACAGCGGGTACGGTTAGGATCAGGAGATACATCTGATTATCGGGACGGCTGTCTTCCGGCCCCTGCCCGGCAAACTCATTTTCACGAGGTGAACCATGTCGCTGGCGCTCTTTCTCTCTACCGCGCTTCTTTTAACACCTGCCGAAGGCGTTCAATGGACCAAGGGGTCCTTTGACGATGCACTCAAGAAGGCCTCTGAAAGCAAGAAGCTGGTCTATATCGATTTCTACACCGACTGGTGAGGATGGTGCAAAGTACTGGTCCGTGAGACCTATCCGAACAAAGACGTCGCCGCCCTGCTGAACAAGAACTTCGTCTCGATCAAGATCAACGCCGAGAAGGGCGAGGGAAAGGATATCGTCAAGCGCTACGGCGTTCGCGGCTTCCCAACCCTGCTCATCCTGGATGGAAAGGGTGAAGAGCTTGACCGCATCACCGGCTTCCGGCCACCCGACCGCTTCATCAGCACGATCAAGCCGATCCTCGCCGGCAAATCCTACGGTGCCCTTAAGAAGAAGGCTGCCCAGGAGCCGAACAACCTCGAGATCGCCCTCGAGCTCGGGAAAAAAGAAGAAGAACGGCGGCAGTACGCCAAGGCGGAGGCCCTCTTTAAGAAGGTCTTCGAATCAAAGGATGCCTCTGCTGCGCTGAAAGAGAGCGCTGAGGGGCGCCTGGCGCTGTTGAGCTTCATCAAGAGCCGCGGCCAGGATACCGACGGCCTCTATGCCTACTTCGATAAGAAGAAGGGGACCGCCAGCGTCGTTGACCATGCCCGGATGCTTATGCAGGCCTACCAGGATGGAGATGATGTCGCCAAGGTGGTCGCCGTGGGCGAATACCTCGTCAAGCAGGTGGGCGAAGGAGATGCCACGCTGCTGAACAACTACGCCTGGTTCCTGGCCATCCACGATGCGAAGCTGGACCGGGCCCTCGAGCTCGCCAGGAAGGCCGCGGCCCTCCAGCCTGAGGCCGCCTTCATTCTCGACACACTGGGAGAGTGCCTCTTTCGAAAAGGCCAGCTCAAGGAGGCCGTCGAGACGCAGCGAAAAGCTCTCAAGCTTGCTCCTGAACGGCAGCGTGAAGAGATGGCCGAGCGCCTGAACAAGTTTGAGAAGGCTCTCGAGAACAGGAAGAAAGCCGCGAAGAAAAAAGAGCGCACCACCTGAAAGCCGGGCCTGGTTTCCACCGGTTCATCTATTCAGGTGAGGGTTCTGGACTTAGCCGGATGGTTTTCAGATAATTTCTTCATTCTTATCCCCCCCAAGACGCGGAGAAAAAATGCTGATCAGAAAGCCATTCGGTTCACCCCTTTCGTTTGTTTCAAGCCTGTCAATTCTCGCACTGTTGATGTTGGGTTTCCTGGCAAGCCCGGCGCTCGCGGACGATGGCAGCAAGATTGACTCCGGTGACACTGCCTGGATCCTGGTCTCCACCGCGCTTGTTCTCTTCATGACGATTCCCGCCCTGGCGCTCTTCTACGGTGGCCTGGTGCGAACCAAGAACGTGCTGTCGGTGCTGATGCATTGCTTTGCGATGGCAGCACTGATCTCAGTGCTCTGGGTCCTTTTCGGCTACAGCGTAGCCTTCGATGATGGAAACCCGTTTTTCGGCTATTTCGGCAAGGCCCTTCTTGGAGGTCCTGGAGGAGAGGCCAGGGACGCTGTCAGTGGAACCATCCCTGAAACCCTCCTCTGCGCCTTCCAGATGACCTTCGCCATCATCACACCGGCACTGGTGATCGGCGCCTTTGTCGAACGCATGAAATTCCTCGCGGTGATGCTCTTTTCGGCTCTCTGGCTCATCGTGGTCTACCTGCCGATCTGCCACATGCAGTGGGGTGGAGGCTGGTTTGCCGAGATGGGAGTCCTGGACTTCGCCGGCGGAATCGTCGTTCACATCACGGCGGGTGTTGCGGCGCTGGTGGCCTGCGTCATGGTCGGCAAGCGCAAGGGCTATCCTGAAACACCGATGATCCCCCACAACCTGACCTATACGGTCATCGGCTCAGCGATGCTGTGGGTCGGCTGGTTCGGTTTCAACGCCGGAAGCGCCCTGGCCGCCAACGGGCAGGCCGCCATGGCGCTGCTGGTTACCCACCTCTCAGCCTCAACCGCGACCCTCACCTGGATGGGCATCGAGTGGAAGGTCAACGGCAAGCCCAGCGTACTGGGTGCTGCCACTGGAGCCATTGCCGGCCTCGCGGCGGTCACCCCGGCCTCCGGCTTCATCGGCCCCGAAGGCGCCCTGGCGATCGGCTTCACCTCCGGAGCCGTCTGCTATTTCGCCTCTACCGCGGTCAAGAAACGCTTCGCCTACGATGACTCCCTTGACGTTGTCGGAGTTCACGGCGTTGGCGGATTTGTCGGCGTGGTCATGGTCGCCTTCTTCGCCCACCCCTCCCTCGGCGGCATTGGCTACGGCTCACCTGGCGTGGCGGGAATTAACCCCAGCCACGGAATGCCCGAGCAGCTCAAGGCGCAGCTGGTCGGTGGAGTCGTCACCATCGTCTACACCCTGGTCGCCTCGATCCTGGTGTTCTGGGTCATCGACAAGACCGTCGGCCTGCGCGTCAGCGAAGCAGATGAGGAACAGGGCCTCGACCTCGCCGAACACGCCGAGACCGGCTACAGCCTCTGATCCTTAGCGCTCACGGAACGAGACCCGGTGAAAAAATGGTGGGCGTGCCCAGACTCGAACTGGGAACTTCCACCTTGTAAGGGTGGCACTCTAGCCAATTGAGTTACACGCCCGTCCCATGTGAGGTCGTGCATTTTCCACAAAGGCGGGGAAGATCGCAAGCTAAGCGGCCAAACAGCCGGTAAAAGGCCGTGATTTTTTTGCTGAAAAAACTCCATGAGTAGTTGATACCGAACCGGAGTTCGGCTATACAAACTATCAGTTGGTTCACCTAACTACTTTCTGCCTTATCTCCAAGGGAAGCTGAAAGACTCATGGGCTGCGAAAAAGCTGCTAAGCACAAACATCTTCACCCTGAAGCGGACAATGACCAGCGACGGGTCGAGGTCCGCGTCGAAAGCGGTGACGATGGGCGCCGCCAGGTGATTCTCGAGGACTACAGCTACGGTCCGGGCATCGGCTGGTATGTGCAGAAAACCATTCGCCTCGACCCCCAGCAGGTCGATGCCCTGATGGGCGCTCTCTGCTGCGCAAAGCAGGAATCGCAAGGCCCTCAGAACCCTGCCAGGAAGATCCTGAGGGGTGAGGCCGCCGAGGGAATTATCCAGCTGGCGGATTTCCTCAACTCACCCGCCGACTAGTAACTCGCAGGAATAACCGGCAAGCTTTCCGGCCTGGAGCGGGCCTCAGTCGTTAGCGGCGAGGTTGATATTTCGCGTCTTGACCTCGATCTGGCGCATTTCGAGGAACTTCTCGATTTCCCAGACGTCCTTCTGCTCCTGCACGATCTGCTCTTCGAGCATGAACCTGATGGGCTCATCTTCGGGGACGGCCGCGTGAGCGCTACGGTAGGTCGCCAGGGCTTCCTGCTCCGTTTCGAGGTCCTGCTTGAGCATATCGACGACCGAGGTGGCCTGCCTGATATGGGCAGCCTCTATTGTCGGAACACCGCCGAGTGAAACAATCCAGTCGGAGACCAGCTTGGCGTGGTCGCGGGCTTCTTCGCTGGATTCATTGAAAAAGTCCTCGTAGACAGCCCTGTCGGTACCCTGGACCAGGGCGCTGTGCTGGCAGTACTGGATCACTGCGGAATATTCGATACTGAGTGCTTTGTTCAGAAGTTCAATGACCTTTTCCACTATCTCTTCTCCTTGAGTCGCTAAACGTAGATTTCTGGGTATTTGCTAATTCCGGCCACCCCACCACCGCGAAAAGGAATTATTCATGCTGAAGGACCTGATTTCAACACAAAATTACCATAAACCCTTACCATATAATAGTTTGCGTCGTCAAACCGTAGGTTTGCAAGCCAAACCTCTGATCTGCAGGACAAACTACTCCTAAAAACCCCCAGAATCGCCCCTGACGGCCCTTAAAGGATTTCAGGCCCGGTGCATAGAAATCAGCTGAAAACTCCCTCAGAATGCCTGTTTCAGGCTCCCATGAGGTGCTTTAGAGCTCTTCAAGGCAGGTATCTTCGCAAACTTCACAGTTGTCATGGTCAGGACAGGTGGCTGTGAAATTATTGAACTTTTTGAGGAAGTCGGTAACGGCAGGATCTTCCTGTGAAAGCAGCTGCATCAGGCTGAGGAGACGCTGGCTGGCATCGTGACTGAGAAGGTGCTCGATTTTGCAGGCATCGATTTCAGCGCTGGCCTGGCTGATACCCAGGATCTTGTGGAAAAAGTTGGTGACCACCTCCCGGTTGTAAACCACCTGCATGGCGACCTTCTCGCCGTCCTCGGTGAGACAGAGATGATGGCGGTCAACCTCGGAGACCAGGCCCCTTTCCTTGAGGTTTTTGATCTGCACGGATGCAGAACCCTTGGTCACCTGGAGGTCATCGGCCACGTCCTTGAGAATCGCATAGCCTTTTTTCTGCCTGAGATCCTGGATCGTGGTGAGATAGTGCGCCACGCTGTGAGTTACCTCCTGCGCGGCAAATTCTTTCCAGACCTCGTTGTTCATTGACATCGATTCTTCTCTCCCGGTGAGTGAGGAGACCTCTCAGTTGCAAAACGCCCAACGGCAACCACCTGATCCCGGACCAGGATCCGAATTAAGTATAGTTGATTCTAATAAAGAAACAACGGAACACTCTCCCATCGGCCTTTTCCCGGCCAGGGAGATCAAGAGAACCGTTCATCTGCCACGGGTCGCCCAGCTCCGCAGGGACTTGACCGCTTCAGTTCTGCGATCGGCGTCTGCAGCAGGATCATAGTTCACCTTCGGGATACCGGGCCGCTTCCTGAGCCCCTCCCACGCCATCTCCCGGATCGCCTGGTCTGAATCCATCAGAACCTCGACGAGGAACCGATCCCGGCGCGGGTGTTTACTCTGCAGGAGCACCTTCACCAGAAGTCCCCGCACTTCCTTTTCGCTCTCTCCGGTATAGAAGTCGAGAAAACCATCCAGCAATTCAGCGCTCCCGATCTCCGCAAGCACACCGGCCGCCGCAGACCTGTGGGTGTCTGTGGAGCTCTTCAGCATCTCCAGCAGGGAAAGGTTGACCTCTCGATTCCCCTCGAAAGCCACCAGGCCCTGGACCGCAATCTCAACAGCCCCCTTGTCCTGGTGCTTCAGGTATTTCAACAGGTAGCTGATCCCCCTGGAATCCCTCCAGTCAGCAAGAATACGCGCCAGGAGCACCTCGCCCCTGTAGCCCACCCGGGCTTCCCGCAGCAAAGCGACAATAACAGCGCCCCCCCGGTCAGGCCCCAGGCTCTTCAGGCGCGACACAGCCTGCTGCTGGCGACTCCTCTCGAAGCTCTCGAGATCCCGCAGTACGCTCGAGTTCTCACGCAGCCATTCTGTCGACGTGAGCCTTTCCTCTTTCGACGAGCAGCCCCCCAGGAGCAGGCAGGCGAGGATCAGGGCCACAGGCATCCGCAAGAAAACTGACACTAGTCTTCCTCCTCTGTATTGGCCTGCAGCCAGCGCAGCTCGAGGTCCTGCAGCTTCCGTGCACGGTTCTTCAGGCTGACAGATGTCTTGAGGAAGGCCTCAAGGTCTGCCGGCAGGGCGCCCACATCCGGAGCACCCTCGACATCGTAGCGTTCCTTCATGTTGGTCTCGAGGAAGGTCGCGATGCTGTCGAAGGAGAGATTCCCTTTTTCCAGCGTCCCGAAGAGTTCGGTATAGGGGACCTTCTTCAGTTCCACGACATCCTTACCGAGGCCACTGTAAAGGCGGATCAGCTCCTCCCTGAAGATTCCGTGATCCTCAGCCTCGCGGCCCCGGGTGCCGTCCTTTCGCTCCTGGCGTTCGAGGAACTCTCCAAAGGCCCGCAGGCTGTGTCCCGCCGCACGCCGTACGAGCTCGATATGGGAGGCCTCGAGCTCAACCCTCTCGCCCCGGAAGACCTGCTGCAGACCGAGACTCTGGACCCGCTTGACCTTGTCGTAGGAGAGGCTGATGTTATACGGCGAATTGGGCAGAACGATCTCACGGCGCGGCAGGCTGAGCTCGGCAAAACTGACCGTCGGGTTGAGCTCCTTCAGATTCTCGATGCAGATCGCCGCAACCTTGAAGAAGAGAGGTTTGTCTTCCTCGGGCCAGTCCTGGACCGTTCCCTCGGGCCACTTGCGCTGCATCCAGCTCAACTCCGAAAGCTCCTCCTCGCCCAGGTAGCCCTGGAGCATCTCGAGCTTCGTCACCAGCTGCCTGCGCTTGACGATATTGAGAAGGGTAAGGTCGACCACGTCTTCCTCGGTGAACTTCTTCCCGTCCGGCCCGGCTGCAGGCACGCCATTGATGGGATCAAGCCCGAGAACATCGCCACCCTTCAGTATGTGGCGGTCGTTGAAGAGGACACTGTCAAAGGTATCAAAGTGCATGCTCTCCTTGGGGGTGGCGGAAGCATCGATACCCTCTTCGCTCAGAACGTGCGGGGTGACGACGATGATGACCTCGCGGCGCTCTTTCTGCGTCACCTTGCGGCGAAACAGCTCGCCGAGATAGGGGATCTCCGAGACGAAGGGGATCTTGTTGACCGTGTCGATCTCCTGCTCCTGGATCAACCCGCCGAGAATAATCGGCCGATGGTTGTGGGCGACGCACTCGCCGATGTACTGGCGCTTGATGACCTCCGGGATACCCGCCAGGTCGGTCTCAAAGACCCGCTGGCGCCCGACAATCTGGTTATCCATGACCTCAAGCTGCAGGGCGATCCGGTCATCTCCTCCGCCGGTGATCCTGGGGCGAATATGGAGGGTGATTCCCGAATAAACGGTACCCACGCTCTGCACCTCGTTGATCAGGTTGCCGTTGACGGTATCACGGGTAACCCCGGTGGAGTTGAAGGTCGGAACATTGCGACCGAGATGAAGGGCGCTGACACGGTCATCGAGCGTCAGGATTTTCGGCCGGGCCCGGACCTTGGCCTCCCCCTCGCGAACCAGCATGTGCACAGCGGCCATGAAGCGCCCCTGTATATCCAGGCTGGTGTCATCAAAAAGTAGCTTCAGGCCCTCGTTCATGACATCCGGAACGAATTCACCTTCGGCCCTGGCGCCCGGAACTCCCGGCTGAACGATGGTCTCGCCTGGAAGCGGCAGGGCGGCTGTAGCCAGGGTGTTCCCACCACCGAACTGGGCTGCATCAATACCAAAATCAGACAGCTTGTTCGCCTCCAGCTCGATCAGCTGCACCTCGATCATGATGCGCCGGGCGGGGACATCGATGGTTTCGAGAAAGGCCCGGATCTTGGCAATGTCATTTTCCGTGCCGACTGCCATCATTCCCCCCCGCGCCTCGGTGGAGGATGTCTTGTCAAAGCTCATCACCAGCGAGCCGCTGTTGGTGCTGCCGCCGTAACCCTCCGGCATGCTGATCGCATCCTTGCGGGGCAGATCGTAGACAAAGGGAACCTTCGGAGCGGAAGAGATCGGCGAGTTCGCCTTGCCGCCGCCTTTCTCAATGTACATCTCGGTCTCGCGAGTGAGGGTCCGCTGCTTACTTCCCTCCTTCCAGGTAAGGGCATCGCTGGCATTGGTCAACTGCCAGACATTACAGACTCCCGCCATCAGCAGGGCATCCATAGCCAGGCGTGCATCAACATACCGCGGCCTCAGGATTTCGCGCTTGAGATCAAGATCCAGCTGGTCGTAGCGCTCAAGCATATCGACGATCTTCAGGGTCAGGGGATCGGTCGCCACGTCGGTTTCCCCGAAGATCACCACGGATTGTTTCTTGCCCTCCACCTTGGAGATATGCCCCTTCTCGATCCAATCGGGACGGACGCTCTCTACAAAGCTGATGGCCTCGGTAGCTCCCTTGTGAAAAAGGGTCTTGAAGGTGATGTAGCCCTGCGGCCTTACAGGCGCTGCCGGTTCGGGGGCTGGCTCTGGCACAGGCTCTGCCTTGACAACAGCCGGCACCGCAGCCGCGGCGGGTTCTGCCTTGGCAGCTGCGGGGGCCGGCGCAGGCTCCCCACCACGCAAAACGGGTTCTTCCTTTTTTTCCTCCGCCGCAGGTGGCGGCGCTGCAGCGGCAACCGCAGGAGGATCGACAACCGGCGGCGGTGCTTCTACTGCAGCAGCAGCTTCTGCCGGAGCTGGGGTTTCTGCCGGAGCACTCGCCGGAAGAGCCTCCCTCGCCGCTTTCAGAAGATCGAGGGCATCCAGGACTTCCTTGCTGACCTGCTCGGAAGCCTCTGCCGGCAGGGGGGCATCTGCGGGCGCTTGCCCTGCAACAATCCCCTCAGCCGCATCCCCGGGATCGGCTGGAGCTTCGGCTTCGGGTTCGGCTTCGGCTTCTTCCACCGGACGGGCCAGGTCGCTCTTGAGCTGCTCAAGAAGCTCGATGGCGCGGCCATCTTTTAAGGCCGGAGGCTCCTGCACCTGCTTTTCAGCCGGGGGAGGCGCTTCCTCTGTGGCAACAGCCGGTGCCTCTTCAACCTCTACCAGAGGGCTTTCTTCCACTCCTGCCAATTCAGCCAATTCCGAATCCCCGGAGGGCGTCTCCCGGGCCGCACTAATCCTTACCGCCTCAGCTTCTTGAGGCTGCTCTTTCTCCAGGGGAGCTGCGGGCTCAACGACGGGCCCAACGCGGGGCAGCTCTGTAGCGAGCTCCCCCTCGGTCTCATTCCTGGTCGTCTCTGTCGGCAGCTCGGTGGTTTTACAGCTCACGATGATTCCGCCAGCAATCATGCTGAACAGAAGCACTGCATTCAACCAGACCGGAAAAACAGTTCCCCTGGTTTTCATTCTCAACTCCTTGGTTCTCTTCATTTCCTGTTACTTTCCCCCGCGGTGCGGATCAATCTATCTTCAACGGTCTCCAACGAAAACGAAGGCCGCCCACTGGCGCGGATGCCTGTATTTTCCCTTCAACATGGCAAGCTTCGCCTGCCGCAGTGCATCGACCCGGTCTTTCCCGTTTCGAATCCACTGCTCATAAAAAAGCTTCATCAATTCTGCTGTTGCCTCGTCCTCCACCTTCCAGAGGCTCACCAGCAGGGCCCCGGCTCCACAGTGGAGAAAAGCGGTGGCGATCCCGACCGGATCATCTCCCCCCTGGATCTCGTTGCGGCCGGTCTCGCAGCCCGAAAGAGTCACCAGCCGGTTCCCCTTCAGGTCGAGAGAATAGATCTCCCAGGCCCGCAGCATTCCATCCGCGCCAGCAGCTCCGCCTGCCGCCGCCTTTCCTCCCGGCGCGAGAAACAGCGTCGATTCCCAGGGCCGGGTCGGATAGAACTCGCCATGACAGGCAAAATGAATCACATCCTGCCCCCTGGAACGAACCGCGATTTCACTCTCCCTGGCCTGGTTGCCGCCAAGAACGACACATTCCCGGAAGCCGGGAGCAAAAGCCGTGACCTCCTTCAGGGCCGCAGGCAGCGGTGCCTTGTTGGGCTTACCATCCCGGTCATAATCGGTGTCCGGATCTGCCAGGGCCAGCAGCTTGAGAGACCGACGACTCTTGACAGGCCCTCCACCCCGAGCCGAATTCAGGCGGAGGTAGCGCAAGAGGCTGGCGCTCTGGAGGTAGGAGATCGTCCATCTCTGGACCTGGAACCCAGCCGGCCCCAGGAGCGTTTCAAAGGGCAGGCGATGGAGCGGGCCGTGCGGAACAATCAGCACCCGCTGCTTTCGGACCTGCTCATCAACAGGCTCCAGCAGCTCCCTGTAGAGTCTCCTGGAGAGCTCAGGGTCAGAAGCGGAGGTCGCGGTATAGCGCCGGACCAGCTCCACCAGGTCTGCAGGGCTGATCTTCAGCTCCTTGACCGTCACCTTTTCATCCTGGACAAGGAATACCACCAGCCGGTCCCCGAGCGAAAAGAACTCCAGCAGAGCGGTGTCTTCATCCAGCTCGGAGATAATCTCTTTCATGGCGGCCGGGGCCCCATCGACCAGCAAGCCCAGCAGCGGACGGCTGGCCGCAGCGGCCTTGATCCTTTTCTTGACCCCAGCCATTCGCAATCGCAGGGCATCGAAATTCTCCCGCTTGCCATTGACGCCGAGGACCTTCAGGGCCCGGCCTCTCCTGGCTGAATCCTCCCGGCCATTGAGCGACACGTACTGCTGGTAGAGCTCACTGCTGCCGGAATCAGCAAGGGCGACAAATCTCCAGCCGAGCGATTCGACCAGGGCCCGGGCGCGTGAGCGCTCAGCAAGCTCAAGAGCACGGGCCGGCCTGCCCCGGCTGATCTCGCGGCGTACCAGGTAGCGGTAGAGATCGAGCTTGTCGGTCATGAAGCCGGCTTTCGATTCTGCATCCAGGATCCTGGCGCGGTAAGAGTCGACCAGGCTGGCTGCTTTGGCAAGGCTGGCATCGGCCTCGGCAAGCTTGCCCTGCGCATCCGCAATCCGGGCAAGGTACCAGTGGCAGCGCCACTCTGTTTCGAACTGCCCGGTCTCTGAGGCCCTCTTGAGAGCCCAGCTTGTAAACTTGACAGCGCTTTCGTGCCTGCCGGACTCGGCATAGAGCTCACCGAGGTTCGAGGCGGCAATAGCCGAGAGGTGATGAGCCCCTGCCGCGGAAGCCTGTCGCATCGCAGCATCCTGCAGGCCGATAGCTTCGCGGTAAAGCGTCTCACGCCCAGGTCCTGTAAGCCCGGCCGCCTGCCGGCGCAGAACGTTAGCCTGGTGAATCGAATTCACCAGTGAGAGCTCCAGTGCCCCGGACAGGCCGGAGTTCTCCGGGTCTTTCAGCTCCCGCTGGACTGCAGCGAAGACCCGGCCGGCCTGCTCGAGACGCTGCGGATCGCTCCGCGCCCGCTCATACAGTGCCCCTCCCATCAGGATTCGCGCCTTGATCCTGACCTCAGCAGTTGCAGAGGAGCTGCGCACCAGGGCCCTTGCCTTCTCCCCGGCGGCCAGGGGCTGCCCGAGAGCAAGGAGCGTGGTCGCCAGGTTGAGATCCAGCCGCGCGACAAATTTCTCAGTCGCGTTCATTGCTGCCGCAAGCGCCCTTGAACGTTTCAGGCAATGCAGGGCACCCTCGTAATCCCCAAGACGCTCGCAGGCCAGGGCAGCCCTTGCCGAGACAGCTGCTGCCAGCCAGTCGTACTGGAGGTCAAGCTCCTGGGCTGCACCCAGGAGGTTTTTCACCAGCGCGTATTCCCCCAGCTCCAGGGCCGGCAGGGATGCCATCAGCGCCAGCAGGTTGTGATCTCTTGCCGGCAGCTCGCAGGCAGAGAGCAGGCGCACAAGTCCTCCTGCCAGGAGAGCCAGGTCAGCACGAGAGCTGACCGGCAGGCGAGCGAGGGAGGCCCGCGGCCTCGGCGGCTGCTCAGCCTTGCCCCCGAGGGCAGTAATCTTCCTGTTGAGCCCGGCAACCTTCTGCCTGTAACCAAGGAATTCACCCGCCCGGGCAACCAGGCCGAGATGGCGCAGCAGGGAATCGCGATCGAGGCGCTCGATGAGACCGGCATGGAGCTGGGAGTTGTCCCAGGACCCCTTGAAGTCACGCAGCAGGAACCGCAGCCTGCTCACCGCTGCTGCATCCCCGGCAGCCGGCTCCGGCTTCGACTCGAGAAGCTTGAGGGCACCACGGAAGCGGATGTCCGCCTTGTGCTGCAGGAGATCTCCTCGAATCCTGTGGAGAACCGCGAGGGTCTCGCAGATCAGCGGAACATCGCGAGCCTCTGCATCCACCTGCAGGGGATAGCGGTGCCGGGCAAGGGAGAGGATCCTGATGATCTCCCCCAGTTCAGCACCGTTGATTTTCCCTGGTGACCCGGCAACCAGGACAGGGATCCTCAGAGGGCCGCCACCGCCTGCAGCCAGCACGCTGAATTCCTTGGAATCCAGCATACTGACCGCCAGGTTGCGACGACGAGCCCTCGAGGTCTGCTTCAAGCTCGGCTCGGCGAGTTTTTCAGCCAGACTCTGAATCTCTGACCAGCAGTCGGCAGATTTGCCGTAGGCCTCAGTTGCCCCCCGCATTATGGCAACGCCTTCGAGCTCTAACCCCTGCCAGGGGGAGGCCTGCACGATGGCGCACCAACAGCAAACAGCGCAACAAATGCACTGTAAGAAGAAACGAAGCTCTCTCCTCAGCGATGTTCCTGGCTCCATTAAAAAAAGGACTCCTCAAGCCAACTGAATTCATCGCAGCAAAAGACTGCTACACTCTTATTTTTTCGGAATATGTATGCCGATAACTTGAATAGAAACAGGTTGTTCCCGAAATCTGTCGGGTACTGGAGCTCAACCAGGCTAAAAATTGCCTAGAGCCCGAGCACTGCATTAATGCAAGCCCTGTTCCACCCCTGTAAATTTGGCACAACCTGCTATACTGGGCAAAGATACAGAAACAGCAAGAATAGTAGAAAGGCCCTGGCCCTGTCAGATATCCTGACACCTAACGAATCCCACAATTCTGGCCCTGCTGCGCCACAGGCCCTGAAAGCTCATCCACAGCCCCATGAACCAAAAAATTAATCCACTGGAGAATGAAAATGGGCCCCTTTCCGCTCTCAGCGAGGCTGGGAGGAAAGCCCTCGAGGAGATCTACCGGAGGGTCGACGAAGAGGTTGAGCACAGCGGCGTAAAATGCTGGCTGCGCGGTGACTGCTGTGACTTCGAGAAAACGGATCACACCCTCTACGCCTCAAGCGTGGAGCTGGCCTACCTGAAAGAAAAGCACCCTGAGCCCTTCAAGGCCGACAGCGTTTTATGCCCCTTCTGGGAAGAGGGGCTCTGCGTGGAGAGGGAGAGAAGGCCCCTTGGCTGTCGAACCTATTTCTGTGATGGCAACTATTCCCAACAGCTGCAGGCCATCTATGAAAAGTACCATGCGGAAATCAAGGAGCTGGCTCAAAGCGGCAAGATTCCCTACAGTTACGAACCTTTTGTTGCAGCCCTGCGCACCCGCCATGACGACAGCTGAAAACACCCGCCTCCAAGCCTTCCCCTGCGGCAGAAGCAAGCCGGAGGTGGAATCATGATCGGCAGGGGAAGAGATCTCTCAAAGGAAAGAAACCGGCTGTCCATGGTGGTCAGGAGTAATGAGACCCAGCGCCTCGACAACTTCCTGGTCAACAACCTCGCCTGGAAGTCACGCAACCGGCTCCAGGGCCTGATCCGTGAGGGCCTGGTAACCGTAAACGGCGAGAAAACAAAGGCCAGCCGGCGCGTACACCTCGATGACCTGGTTGAGATTCACCTCTCAAGCGGCCTTGGAGTCCCTGACGATTACGCTGAGCGCAAGCTCGACATCATCTACGAAGATGAGTGGCTCGTTGCAGTCAACAAACCACCGGGAATGCTCGTCCACCCGGTGGGCCGTCATGTTTACGACACCCTGATCAATTACCTCCATCACAGGTACCACTCCCCCGGCTCCAGCGCTGAAGAGATCGTCCCCAGGCTCTGCCATCGCCTCGACCAGGACACCACGGGAGTGGTCGTCGTCGGCAAAAAAACCTACGTCCACCGTGAAGTACAGAAACAGTTTGAACAACGGGTGGTATCAAAAACCTACCTGGCTCTCGCCAATGGACATTTCCCGGCGGAACACAGGGAAATCAATATCCCTATCGGTGAGGGGCGCTGCCTGCAGTCGGCGCTGGAGAACGAGCCCCTGAGGGAATCCCGCACCCAGGTAGATGTCCTCGAGACCTATGACGACTGCACCCTGCTTCGCTGCACCCCCCTTACAGGGCGACAGAACCAGATCAGGGTCCACCTCGCGGCCGCAGGGCACCCCATCGCCGGTGACGAACGCTACGGTGGGGACTCCCCTGGTGACCTCCCCCGGCGCCAACACTGGCCGCTTCGCTACCTCCTGCACTCAGAATCCATCCGCTTCTGGCATCCCCGCCTGAAGCAGTATCTCGAGCTGAAAGCTCCGATTCCTCCCGACTTCGAAGAATTGCTCTGAAAACGCCTGTTTAAAGCGTCCGGTAAACCTTTCTGCGAGGCCTCCTGAAGCCCTCCAGGCCCCCTTTTGCCCGGTTTCCGGCTGCATCGTAATCTTCTATGCAGGAAAAATGTGCGGATCAGCGGGTTTTGGAAGAACCCCTGCCGCAAGCAGTATCTTCTTTGTTGGGGGTGACACAGGGGATAACGGGATGAAGGAAAGAACTACGGCCCTGGTCGATCCGGCCGGACGGCTACGATCGGCAAGCACCTTGCTGCGCTCGCTCCAGGTCCACGAATACAGCGGTTTCCAGGGCCTGATTGAAAAACACAGCCGGCCAGAGGAGCTCCTCTGCGTGGTGCTCGACGCTGACTTTGCAGATGTCGAAGATGCCGGCCGGCTCCTCGCAAGGGACGGCCTTCCCCCCTTACTGCTGGTTGCCGTCAACAGCCCGGGGGAAGGTGCACACTGGCTTGAAAATGGCGCCCTGGATTTTGTCGTGCTTCCGGGAAGACGGGATGAACTCGACAGCCGAATCCAGGCCATGGTCGATTGGAAGTCGACCCTGCTGGACCCCTCCCACCAGGAGCTGTGCCATCGAAAAACTCTCAGGTCCCTGGCGCACGATCTGAAAAACCCTCTCAACGCAGTCTTCTGTTACGCCGAATTGCTGCTGATGGATGAGAACCTCCCACCGGCGGTGAGAAGGGATACCGAGCACATCATCACCAATGCCAACATCCTGCTGGAGACGCTGGACTCCAGGGTCAATTTCCAGCAGGAAGAGACGGAATCGCAACCTGCCGGAGATGAGGCCTCATGATGGAACCAGGAAGAGAAAAACAGCAACTCGACCCGGGAAAGATCCTGATCGTCGACGATAACGAAGAGCTCCTTGGAGCTGTCTCCAGGCTCCTGGAGCTGCAGGGCTATACGGTCCTCTCGACCACCAGCGGAGAAGAGGCACTGAAGCTGGCCGCAAAGGAGCTTCCCGACCTGGTCCTCCTGGACTGGATCCTGCCCGGAATAGACGGTATCGAGGTGTGCCGTAAGCTGAAGAGTGAAGAGGCCACCCGGGGGATCATGGTCCTCCTGCTCACCGGCAGGGGCTCGGTGGACTCCCGCATCGAAGGACTGGATGCAGGGGCCGATGACTTTATACCGAAGCCCTTCAAGCATCCGGAGCTGCTGGCGCGGATTCGATCATCACTGCGCCTCAAGAAAACCACCGACGAGCTCACCGAGCGCAACCGCCAGCTTGTCGAATCCCAGTACGAGCTGGTGCGCACCGAGAAGATAGCGACCATAGGCCTGCTGGCTTCCGGTATCGCTCATGAGTTCAACAACATCATGGCCGGCATTTCAGGCTATGCCCAGCTGGCCAGCAAGAACCCCAAGTACATGCCGCAGCTCGTGGAGGTTGCGCTTACCCAGGCCCACAGAGCGCAGGAACTGACCGGCAGCCTCTCTTCCTACAACCGCAGGGGAGCCGGGAATCGCTCCTGCAATGTTGAGAACGTCGTGCAGAGCACCCTCTGCCTGGTCAAAAAAGAGCTCGAGTCCAACGGCATCGAGCTCTGCCTTGAGCTCCAGTCGGTTGCACCGGCCGCCATCAGCCCGGGGCAGCTGCAGGAGGTTCTGCTGAACCTGCTGATCAATGCAATCCACGCGCTCGCCAAGGGGGGAAAAATCACACTGGAGATACGTCCTGGCGCTGCCGGGATGATCGATATCAAGGTTGCAGACACCGGCTGCGGAATCAGCAGGGAAAACCTCAACAGGATCTTCGATCCTTTCTTCACCACCAAGGGAGCCCTCGGCGGCGGCAAGCAGGCTGGAACCGGCCTCGGACTCTCAGTCTGCTACAACATCATCCAGTCCCGCGGGGGACGAATCAAGGTCGAGAGCGCTCCCGGAGAGGGAACCACCTTCTCCCTGAGCCTGCCCCGGGGAGAGGAGGTCGAAACAGCCGGTGAGGAAGCCGGCAGCCCGGCCAGCCTGGAGGCCGGCAGCAGCGACCAGCGAATCCTCGTGGTCGACGACGAGGAACAGATCCGGGACATGCTGCGCGATGTTCTCGGCGACCGGAACATTACCTGCTGTTGCTCAGGACAGGAGGCCCTGGAGGCCTGCAAAAACCAGCTCTTCGATTTCGTCATTCTCGATATCTGCATGGAGAACTCCAGCAGCGGCATCGAGGTCTTCGAGGCCCTGCAGGAATGCGATCCGGCCCTGAAGATCATCATCTGCACAGGAAACCTGCCGGAGAACATCCCTCCGGAAGTTCTCGAGAGCTGCCATGCCCACCTGCTGAAGCCCTTCAAGCTTGACGACCTCTGCGCAACCCTGAACTCACCGGTCGAAGCATGAGCCCAGAGAACCACTCGCCGGACAAACAGTGCCGGCATCCCCACATCCTGCTGGTCGATGACGAGGCCTTCATCCGCGACGCCCTGGAGCTGTACTTCGAAAGCAACGGCTTCGAGGTCTCGACCGCAGCAGATGGAAGCGAGGCACTGAAAATATTTTCCGGGCTGGCGGACTCGATCGACCTCGTCCTGCTGGACCTCGTCATGCCCGGTATGCATGGACTCGAGGTTCTGCGCGAGCTGAAGAAGACCGATCCCTCTGCCCAGGTGATCATCGCCACCGGCTGCAACAGCATGGATAACGCCTTCGAGGCCCTGCGTCTCGGAGCGATCGATTACATCACCAAGCCCATCCTCGACTTTGAAGACGACCTCCTTAAAACCGTTGAGACCGCACTGAAAGGCGGCTCCACGCCTGGCGAGCCGGCAACGCAAGCCGGCCGCGAGGTACCGCAGGAGGCTGAAGAAAACAACCCGCCCCGGGCTTGCGGAAAAAACAGCGGGGACACCACCATGCTGATCGAGGAGCTCGCCCTCCTTGGCGGCAGCAGGCTGTCAGCTCCCGGGGAGCAGGCCCTGGCCTGGAAAACACTGGAGCTGGTCTTCGGAGTTCATGCTGCGGTTGTCATCAACCAGGAAGCAGGGGATTCCTGGCAGTGCCTGCAGAGCTGGGGATTCAGCGAGCTCTCAGCCCCCCGAGACCTGTGGCACACAGGCGGAGCACCCCGCAATACCGAGCTGTCCTCCTGGTCGGGAGTCCTTCACATTCCCTTCTGCGGAAATCCGGGTGAAGAGCTGCTCCTGCTGCTCTTTTACCGCGACATGGAAGCCCTGCAGCCGGCAGCTTATCCCCTCAAAACCCTCTCGGCTGTCTTCAGCCATGTCTACCGCAACACCCAGGCCGAATCGCATACTATCGAGAGCGTCACTGCAGACGCACTCGATCCCCAGTACAATACCTGAGGACAGGTACCAGGTAATCGGCCTGGCCGGGGCCCAATAGCCGGACTTGACGGCGAGGCCCGGGGTCCCTATAAAAAATCGGATTCTGTTTAGGTATTCAGAGGCGCGTTGCACTTCCGTTGAACCTGCGGGGATTCATGAAAGCCTTAGGTAATAAGCTCCTGGCCCTGGCCACTGTGATCCTGCTCCTGCCTGCAGGCACTCCCAGGGCCCAGCAGGACTCCTCAAGCGGCCTCTTCCCCCCCACCTCACAGGACTTCCAGGCTCTCTGGCAGGAGCTGCGGGAGCGCTCCGAGGAAGACGACTGGAAGAGTGTCCTCGAAAAACTGGAGACCTGGATCGGGCTCCTGGATAAACCCGGAATCAACCTGGTGATTTCCAACGATGCAGGAGTCAGCCTTGGAGTGAGAAGGGCCCTGGGCCGTTTTGTTCAGCTCTTGCCACCTGAATGGAAAGAACGCCTGCGGGACAGATTGGATGGGCGGCTCGAGTCCCACTGGAAAGATGAAACCCTCGATACTGCAGCTATGCTCACAGATCGTCCCAGGGCTCTTCTGCGCCACCGTATTTTACGGGATTTTCCTGAATCCACCCTGGCCCCCAGGATCCTCATGGAAGAGATCGATTACAGGATCCTTCGCGGCGAATGGCCGCAGGCAAAGCACTGGTCCAGCCGGCTCCTTGAGCTCAGCGCAAACGGAAGCATCCAGCTGTCCAGGGAAAATAAAACCAGGACGCTTGCCTGCGCCCTGCAGGCTGACCTGGCGCTTGCCGATTCAGCGTCCTTCTCCCTGCACCAGGAGCAATTGAGAAGCCTGCTGGCCAGTGAGCCTGGTCCAGCGGGGAAAGGAGCTGCCTACGGGAAGCTGCTCGCGATTTCAGGAGAATCCATCGGGAATCCCCCCGGCCGGCCCCGGTCCGGCCTGAGCGCTTTTCTCGACCCGGCAGCCTACAGCCAAAGTGCCGGGAGCAGAAACCAGGACTTCAGGCTTGGCGGCGTCGCCTGGAGAGAGCAATCCGGCGAAGAGGATTTTCGCCGTTTCGCCAGCGAAAGGAGAACCGCACGGGATGGGTCCATCCAGAAGCGGACAGATATCCCCATCCCCTACCATCCGACCCTGGCCAGGGACGTATTGCTTCTCCAGCATGAAAGCCACATCAGCGCTGTTGACCCCCGCAGCGGGGAATTTCGCTGGAGGCGCTTCCTGGGTCCTCGAAGAGCAGGCTACCTTCAGCCTGTCTCTCCCGTCGCCAGCGCAGAGACCTGTTACGTGCTCCATGGAAACAGCATCCAGGCCTTCTCCCTCGATTCGGGAGCCCCCCGGTGGAAGCACGCCTTCTCATTCAATCCGCAGCTCCAGGACCTGGTTTTCTCCCCGCCTGCCGCACCTGCTGAAGCGCCCGATGCAGAAAAACAGGAAACCATCATCTCCCCTGCCGCGGGCACCCCCTTCAAAGGTGGAATCCTGCTGCCGGTAAACATCCGGCTGGAAAAACAGGTGCTCTCCTACCTGGCAATGGTCAATGCCGGGGGCCAAATGGTCTGGAACACTTTCCTGGGAAGCACCCCGAACGCTGACTACCTCGGCCTGGGTTCAAATCCCTCTCCTCCCCTGGTGACAGGAGAGAGCGTTCTCTACCTCAGCAACCGGGGCTTTATCTGCAGCCTCGACAGCGAGGACGGAACGATTTTCTGGATCAAGGAGTACGAAACGCTCTCCCCCCGCGGGCTCAGGGAGGCCATCCGTGAGGAGAACCGCTGGCACCCCAACGCCCTGCTTCCAGGCGGGCAGGGAACCGTCCTCGCTGCTCCCCAGGACTCAACCCGGCTCTTGTGCATACGGACAAGTGATGGCGCAACCAGCTGGCATTGCCCACGGGAAGAACACTCGAACCTGGTCAGCAGCAATGCCACCGCCTGCTTTCTCTCCGGTACCCGGATGCGCGCCATCGGCATTACTGAAAAGAACCGTGGAAAGACTCTCTGGAGCTTTGAAACCGGGCCTCTCCACACCCCCCAGGGAAGAGGCTTTCAGCTCGGAGACCGAATCTTCCTCAGCACCCGCCAGGCCCTGCTGCAGCTCTCAGCCCGCAGCGGAGAGATCCTGGCGCGTGACCTCTGGGATTTCCCCGGAGCAGGGGGCAACATGCTCCTGGCCGGGAATCACCTTGCAGTCATCCATCCCGGGGGATTTCTCCTCTACAACGAGCTGGGCAACGAGCTTGAAAGGCTCCGTGGCCGTGGAAAGGATGCCCGCTACTGGCTCGAATCGGCCAGCCTCAACCTGAGATCGGGAAAGCCTGGCCCGGGAATCAGGCAGCTGGAATCGTGGATCGAGAGCAAACCGGCTCCGCCCGCCCCGAACTCAAGCCTGGACCGGCTCCAGCTTGCGATAGCGGAAACACTCGGCCGCCTTGCAGAAGAAACCAGTGGAGAGCTGGCGGAAAAGCTCCTGGCCATCCGCCCACAGGTGGAAAATGACCCGGTAAGAAAGGTCAGGGCCAACATTGACCTGGGCTTGTACATGGTGAAGGCCGGCAAAGAGCTGGAAGCGCTCAAGGCCTTCCACGAAGCCCTCCGGTCGGATGTGGAGAGACCCTCCCCCGAAAACCTCAGCTTCAGAGGCATCCCGGGCAACAAGACCGTCTACCTGGTTGATGGCCTGCTGCCCATACCCGCCGAAGACTACATCCGCTCACAGATCCAGGCCCTTCGCCAAGCAGTTGAAAAGCCCGGCCTGGCCTTCCAGCAGGTCGAGGAGAAAGCCCGGAAGGCCCTGAAGGCTGCAGGCACAGGCGGAGAAATCTACGGCCTCCAGGAGGTCATTCGGCTCTACCCCTTCACAGAGGCCGCGGCAGAGGCCTACGCAGAGCTCTCCCTTTCCTATCTCAGCCGGGGCAATACCGACCGGGCAGCCAGGGCGCTGCTGAGCTATGTAGAGGACTACCCTCTCAGGTTTGATTCCATCCGTATGGCCCTGCGGGCCGCGCAGCTGCTTTATGAATCCGGCAAGCGGGCGAGGGCCAAGGCTCTCTACGAGAAAATCCTGGCGAAGCATGCCGACAAGCAGGTGGAACCCGTCCCCGGCATGGAACCCAATGATACCGTTGGCTCCTATATCCGCAGGCGCTTCACCGATCCCGGCCTGGCCGAGGTCAGGACCTCCGATGTCCATCGCCTGCGCACCCCCCTGCGGATGACCTGGCGCTCCCCTGCAGACCTCTTGTCACCGGAAAAGATCTTCCTTGAGCCTGCGGGCCGGATTCCCCCGGCTGCGGCCGGGCGTTTCTTTACCCAGTCCAGCGAGATCATCGAATGCAGGGACATCCACACCGGCATTCCTGCATGGACCATCAACCTCTCCATGATTCCCGGCTACGTGATCGATCCGAT
Organism: uncultured Planctomycetia bacterium; assembly: GCA_964615885.1. Taxonomy (GTDB): domain Bacteria; phylum Planctomycetota; class UBA8108; order UBA8108; family UBA8108; genus UBA8108. Next base: position 23,899 of record CAZTRG010000129.1, read on the forward strand.
CCAGTACCGCAACTTCCGCTTTGCTCGAAGTGGCGACAAGATTATCCGTGGGACCTTTGCCGGAAACCTCCTTGTCCTGCACGACCACCGGAATCTCTTTGCCGTCGATCCTGCCAGGGGCAAGGTGCGCTGGAATGTCCCCGTTGGGAAATCCGCCGGCAAGGAGACCCCCTTCCTGCAGAAACCAGGCCCCGTGTTCAGGCAGCTCAGTGAACGGATCCGGGGATGCCTGGTCACCCCCGAAAGGATCTACCTTACAAGCAGCCACCGGTGGCTCTATTGCTTTGATCACAAGGGAATGGAGCTCTGGAAAAAGGAGCTTGAATTCGACCCCGCGCAGACCAGGCCGACCCTGGCAGGCAACGAGATCTTCGTTCTCCAGCAACGCAGCATGATCTACAGCTCCTTCCATACCCGGGACGGAAGCCAGGCGGCTCCCTTCAACATCGAAAAGCGCTTCGAAGGCTCCCGGAGAACCGGAGAGCCTGCGGCACTGGGCGGCGGCCTCTGCCTGCTCCCGCTCACCAGGGCAGTGCTTCTCCTGGATCTCTCCAAACGAGCCGTCCTCTGGGAATTCCAGCCGCAAGGGAGCACGATTGAACAGGTGTTCTATTTCCCCCAAGACGGTGGAGAGCTGATCGCCGTGCTGAGCCAGGGGGGGAAGAAACCCGTACTCGTGGGCCTCGCCATCGAAGATGGCAAAGAATACTGGCGGTACGAGAAGTTCGAGGAGGGCCCCTCCTATTTCTCCATCTTCCGCGACAAACACCAGCTCTTCATTATCCACGGTACCGACCGGCTGAAGCTCCTGGCCCTGGAGGTCCGCCAAATCCCCGCCACCAGGAAGACCAGCGTCTCTTCACTGTGGCCGCAGAAGGAGATTCACCTCGGCACCTTTCTCGGGCGCTCGAGAAACCGACGGCTGCATATCCTTGAAAACTCGATCATCTTCCCGGACCCGGGCCAGTCGATCTCCATCTACGACCGCACCAAGGGCACCCTCCTCAGGCCGATTGAGCCCAACCCCCTCAGCAGTTTCCTGATCGAAAAAAGGTCCTACCGCAGTGCAGCAATCGGGGGGCACCTGGTACTGCTGACCGATGGCGGCGGGTGCGGCTTCAAGGGCGCCACAGGCTCCAACCCGGCAGATGCCGCCCGCAGGAGGATGGCTCTTATCAGCGCCTATACAGGCAACCGGAATAATTCCAGTGCGGTTATCGACCTTGCACAGGCGTATTTCCAGGCCGGCGACCACGGGACGGCGATCAGCCTGCTCAACCGCGCATCGAGGTCCGAGGAGATACTGGGATCCAGCGATGCAAAAGGCCGTGAAAGCATTGCTTTCCTGCTCGAAGGAATCAAGCAGGAGGCCATGAAGTACCTCAGGGCGAGGGAAATCACCGCACGCAAAATCGAGACTCCGCCGACGATCGATGGCCGGCTTGAAGATTCCTGGAGCTATGCTCACCGGGTGCTGATCACAGCGCCGCGCAACCTGAACCTGATTCCCTCACCAGGGAACAATCGCCAGTGGGAAGGTGAGGAAGATCTCTCGGCAATCCTCTATACCGGCTGGGATGAGACCTATTTTTACTTCGCACTGGACGTCGAGGACGATGTCCTCCGCGCCTATGACCGCGAAGCCGAGAACTGGAAAGGCGACTGTCTCCTGATCGGCCTGGACCCGGATGGAGATGGGGGCTACCGGCAGGGACGAGATGACCAGCTCATGACCCTGGGCCTCACAATCCCCAAGCGACGAAAAGAAGCCAAGGAGGAGGACCCTCTCGGCGGCAACGAGGAAGGTGAACTGGAAGAGGGAGAAGAAGAAGAGGATGACCAGCCACAAGGTCTCTTCTCGGTCAAAAAGAAGCCCGATTCAAGCGGCGCTGTCTACGAGGTCGCCCTCCCCTGGTCGTCCTTCCCCCGCTTTGCGGAGGGCTCCCGGCCGCCTCCAGGATTCAGCTTCGGCCTCAGCCTCCTGCTCACAGATGATGATACCGGCCGGGGGGCCACCAAGACCCTGAGCATCAATCCCTGCCACCTGATCCCCCGCAAGCAACGCAACATCTGGATCTGGCGCTTCATGATTCCGGAGTTCTTTCCCCGCGTCAAATTGCGCTGAAGCAGGGTGCCGGGCAGGCTCCAGGCCGGGCTTCAAACAAGAGCAAAAAAGAAGCCCCCGCGAAGGAATCGCGAGGGCTTTGAAAACTGGCGAGGATGACGAGACTCGAACTCGCAACCTCCGGATCGACAGTCCGGTGCTCTAACCAAATTGAGCTACATCCCCATAAGTTTAGAGGTCGCTTTAATTAACTTATGGAACCCGCCTTGTCAAACCGTATTTCAGCGACAGGGCGAACTCCCAGCCCGGTCCATTCTACAATAGGTTTGATCCGGATCATTCTCATAAACGCCGACTTTCAGCTGCGCCCCGCCAGGCGGTAGCGCTGGCTGTCCCAGTCAAAATCCTTGTTGAGATATTTTTTCAGGGTGCCGGCCACCCTCTGGCTCAACTCCTCCATCCCAAGGTCGGTATCATAGCCGGCAATAACCACCCGGCTGGCGATTTCCGAGACCTTCAGGGGCGACTTGGACTTGTCGAGCACATCGGTAATATAGTCCTTCAGCCTGGTTTTCTTCTTCGGAAGAATCTCCCTGACTCCATCTTCCCTGAAGGCTTCTGAGCTGAGGCGGTACTTCTTCTTTTCCTTGACGAAAATATCGTAGCGCTGAAGAGCCTGGAATACCGTGTTGTAAAAGGAACGCGGGTTGGTGGAGCTCGATACGTATCCGACCTCCGGCAGCTCCCGCTGGATCTCTGAGGCAGAGAGCGGGCCCCGGGCCTGGAGAAGAACCTGGGCGATATAGTCCTTCAGGTTGTTTTTCCGCTTACCGGCAAGGAAGCTGTGACCCGCCGGAGAATCTCCCGTGGATTCCTCTCCAAGAGCAGAGGCTCCCCTGTAGGAAGCGTCCTGCCGTTCTGCAGCCGGCCTTTCAGCCACTCCTGCTGAATCTCCAGAGCGCTCAACCAGCTCAATCTGGTCTTCGACCCGCTGCAGCTCAAGGCGCAAATGATCGCGCTGCTTGATCAGCTCAGCTATCGTTTCATTACCCTTCTTACGCTCAAGAAGCTCTTCCAGCTCCCTGACCGTGAGGTCCTGAATGTTCTTTTCTGTAACTTTCGAGAACATATCCTCTGTACTTCTTTTCTCTCTGCTGTCGTACCTGGATCAATACCACCCGGAGAATGCCACCCCGGCCACCAATGAAGAACCTGCCGGAGCCACCCAGCTGCCGCCGGATTACCAACAGCACTTTCTGAAAAGCACCAGCCACTTTCACTTCAATCTTTCCTGCAGGAACCAGCCAGGAAGCAATCAACCCGCTTGCCTCAAGACCTTTCACGCTGTCAGGACACCAACTCTCTACCACCCTGGTGGGCAGTAATCCGCAATTTACGGCTAGACAGAAAAAGCTGTCATTTCTCTTCCCCCCTCAGCCCCTGGCTGCATACTTTCGCCTGTCTGCCTGCGCAGCAGTATATTCAGCCGCCTGTTTTTTCTCAAAACATTTATGAAACATAAACCTTACCAGAACATCGGAGCCTGCAGGTGAGCCGGGATCACAGGTCCAGGCTGATAAATTCGTCCTCCTGGTGGCTATCTCCCCGCAGAGAGATTGAAGGTGATCAGGTAAAATCAAACTATGTTTTACCTTCCAACCGCTTGCAGGAGAGGGCAGGGCCCGCTGGCTGGTTCTGCCGGCCGGGAACCTGTCATGAGATACTGTAGTGACTGACCTGCCGGAGAAAACAAGGCTGGCCTTTGAGCAAATGGAAGTTCCCGCCGGGATCAGGAAGCGGGCGCTGGCCAACCTGGAACGCTGGCTTCTGAATGATCAATTTGCCGATGCCTGGCCGCAGCTGACCCACCTCCAGGAAACAGGCCGGCAGGACCTGCTCTTTGACGCCTTCTTCCAGGAGATCCCTTTCGGAACCAGTGGCCGCCGCGGACCAGTCGGCTTTGGAACCAACCGATTCAACCCCTTCACTCTCGGCACCTCGATCAAGGGGCACTGCGACTTCCTCCTGGAAGCCGCCGGGGAGACCTCTCCCACTGTGGTCATTGCCTATGACGTACGTGGCTTTCATGATCTCCGGAAAATCTATCATCCAGAGCTGCCCAACCCCCTGCTGGGAATGCGCTCGAAAGATTTCGCCCGGATTGCCGCAGGAATCTATGCGGAAAACGGGATCAAGGTCTGGCTCGCCGACAGCGAGAAAAACGGCTACGTCACCACCCCTGAGCTCTCCTTCTCCATAAGGGAGCTTGGAGCTTCGGGCGGGCTCAATATCAGCGCCTCGCACAACCACCCGGATGACAACGGGGCCAAGATCTACAATGGTGACGGAGCGCAGGCTGTTGCACCCCGGGACCAGGAGCTGGCCGACTGCGTTGCTGCTGCCGGTGAGGCCCGGGAGATGCCCTGGGCCGAAGCCGTGGAAGCAGGCCTGGTCAGCCCGATCCCCCCCGGCATTCATACCCGCTACATCCAGGTCAACCTTGACACCAGCCTGGACCCCACAGCTCGTTGCACAAAGATCGCCTTTACTCCACTGCATGGAACAGGCCGGTCCTCGGTTGAACAAACCCTTCAAAAAGCAGGCTTCGAGCTTCAGTGCCTGCCCCTGCAGAAAACTCCGGACGGCGCCTTTCCAACTGTACCCTTTAACTGCGCAAACCCTGAAGTCCCTGAATCAATGGACCTCGTTACCCGGTTTGCAGCAGACGGCGGCTTCGATCTCGCACTTGCAACAGACCCCGATGCCGACCGTCTTGGAATGGCGATACCCGGAAGCGGCGGGAAATGGAGCTTCCTTGACGGAAACCAGATCGGGCTCCTGCTGGCAGCCTACCTCCTGGATTCCAGCCCGGCGGAGAAGCTGAAGGAGCTCTATTGCATCACCACCACCGTTACCAGCTCCCTCCTGGGACGGCTCTTCCGCAGCAGGGGAGCAAGGTGCCTGGACACTCTCCCCACCGGATTCAAATATATTGCTGCTGTCCTCAAGGCGATTGATGAAGCTGGAAACTACCAGGGCACTTTTCACGCCTGCCCGGCCGGCTTCCTGCTGGGAACAGAGGAATCCCACGGCTACCTCGTCACCGGGTCTGTCCGGGACAAGGATGCAGCAGGTGCCTCACTCCTGCTGGCCGAGCTGGCCGCCCGCCTCAAGGAGAAGGGCGAATCCATCAGCTCCTACCTCGACGGAATCTATCTCGAAACCGGCTACACCGCGACCCACAGCATCTCAACAGTCATGCTTGGAGCCCAGGGCCACCTGGGTATACGATCCGCACAGGACCAGCTCCGGCAGAACCCGCCAGCGCTGATTGGAGACCACAGGGTTGAGGCCGTCTTCGACTATTCAGATGAGAAAGGGCCCGGCGGACCGATCCTCTCTGACACCGACCGCATGGCCCGCAACATCCTTGAATTCAAGCTGAGCGGTGGAGCCCGCCTTATCGCAAGACCAAGCGGCACCGAACCCAAGCACAAGATCTACGCAGAGGTCCCGGCCCCCTCGCTTGGGCAGGAGGCCCCCAGCGCTGCTCTCAACAGGCAGAAACGCGAAACCGACGTGATTGCAATCAAGCTCGCCTCCGACTTCCAGGTGGAAATGCTCAGGCGGATCGGCGTCGAGCTCCCGTCCTGCGCCCAGGAGATATCCGACCTCGTACCCCTTGAAGGCAAGCTGGACTTTGCCGGCTCCATCTTGCCGCAGCTGGTCTCCCAACTCGCTTCTGGAAAGTCGGCCGGAGAAATGGAAGAATGGTTGAATCAACGGATGGAGAAATTTGGAGCGGATGGGAGATTGCTTGTCGGCGGTGCCGTCTCGTGCTACTGCAGGCAGGAAGATCCTGGTCCGTCTGTACAAAAATCACTGGAACGGCTCTTCGCCCTAGAGCCCGGCACACCTGCTGAGGAGCAAGACTGAGAATGCGTTCTTTCCTTTACCATATCCCGACAATCGTAGTGACTGTACTCCTGCTTCCAGCTTGCGCAGGGGCACCTGCAGCCCAGGAAAAAGAGGCCCCTTCCGCCGAGGAATTGTCTTCCTGGTCGCGAATTATCGAGGCCGACTTCGATGGAAACGCTGTCAATCGGACAATACGGGGCTTCGTAGAGCACCGAAGGCTGAAGGATCATAAGGAAGGCAAGTACTTCGTCTACGGGATCAAGAACCTGAAGGAACCTGTTGGCTTCTACCTGCCAAGCGGGCAGACCTATTACTACAAGATCGCCGACGATGGAACGAGCGTATCCAGGAACATCGGGATCCACCGGCCAGTTGCCTCGGTGCGACAGCTGCTTGGAATTGAAGCTGACATCGAGATTGACCAGCGCATCAGCAAGTAAGCAGCAGGCGGGTTCTCTTGCGGTCTCGATTGATTCGCCCTAAGATTCACTTATGAGACGCAGTGAAAGAGAAACCGCGCTGGCCCTGGAACCTGCGCCCCGCAGTGCTCCGGTGACAGCCCGGGCCTGTAAAAGGTCAGAAGAGAAAAAGACCGAGGAAAAAGTCCGCGCCCTCCTCTGGAGGTACAACTCGGAGATCATCTTCAGCGGCTGGCTCGATATAAAATTCACCAGGAATTCCAGCAGCCTGGTCTCCCTGAGCCAGCAATCGGAAGGTGGGACTCTCCGGCTGCATGAGCTCTTCTGCAAAGCCCCCACCGAGTTGCTGAAGGATGTTATCCGCCTCTGTTTCAGCAACATCGACAGGGACCATGCAAGGCTGCTGCGCTCCAAGGTCCTCGATTACATTGGCGCCAACCGGCACCTTGCGGTTGCTACCATGTCGGCACCGATCTACCGCAGACCGCAGGGAAGCATCTATGATCTCGAAAAAGTCCTGAAGCAGGTTGTTCGCGATCACGTTCCGGAACGGCGGCTGAAAAACAGCCGGCCTGTAATCGGCTGGTCCAGGCAGGCGACCAGCAAGCTGATGGGGAAATGGATTGAAACTCCTCCGGGGGAGAAGAATGTCATCCTGATTAACAGGCTGCTCGACGATGCCAGGGTTCCTTCCTATTACCTCGAATTCAATGTGTACCATGAAATCCTTCACGACCTTTTCTCGATATCCCGCTCCCGGGGACGCTGGGTCCAGCACTCCGCCGAATTCCAGAAACGTGAAAAAGCCTTCCCCTGCTACGCCCAGGCGATGGAATGGGAAGCCACTGAACTGCAGAACCTGGTAGCCCTGGAAAATGCTGTTTCATAAGGTGCTGAAGACAAGCCTCTGCCTGCTGCTTCCCGCGGTGCTCGCCTCGCTCCCCGCCAGGGGAATTACGCAGCCGGTCGCCAAAAAAATCGATGCCATCAGGATCGAACAGGTCACCAGTGGCCTGCCGGGTAGCAGCTCGGGAAAACCACTGAGTGTCCGGCAGGTTTTATCCATCGACAGCGCCGGCAAGAGACTTCGCCTTGAGCAATATTCCGCAGGCGCTGAAAAGACCCTGGAGACTCTTTATCTCCTGCACTGCGGAAAAGAAAAAGAGACAACCATCTTCACCCTCCCCGGTGGAGGGAAAACCTACCGTGAATTCAGAGGTGACCTGAACGAAAACCAGCGCAATCGCCGGGTTCATGAGCTCGAACAGCTGCGGATCATCCAGGCCTACCCTGCCAGGGAGCGCAAGCTGGCCATGAAGAAGCTAGGGCTGCGCAAGAACGGACTGCGCGAAGTCAATGTTCGCTGGAACGAGGCTGCCGACCACCTGGGATTTCCCTGCCGGCGCCTTAGCGTCGAAGAGAACGGCACCACGGTTATTGATGCAGTCCTGACCACCAGCGTACCGGGACAGACAGCCGGCACCACCAGCAGCTATTTTGAAATGTACCGCAGGCTCGGGGTCTTCTCTGAGGAAGTACTCGATAAGCTCAAAGGCATCGAGGGTATTCCTTTAAAAGCAGAGATTACCGTCATCACCGAGCTGCCAAGCTATACGATCTCTGTACAGGCACGGCAGCTGACACGTGAGAGAATTAATGCGGCCCTGTTCAAGCTTCCAGCCGGCGCCAGGAAGATTGACGATACCCCGGCTGAATCGACCTGCCCCATCTGCGGCAAGCAGGGAGAAACCGAGCGTATGGGACGGGTCTTTACCGACCGCGGCGTGGTCTACGTGGATTCAGAGGCCTGCGCAAAGGAGCTCCAACGGCAGATCAAGAGCTCCGGGGGCAAACGGCGCCCCTAGCCGGCCCCGAAGAAGCCGGCCCTGCAGACAGTCGCGCAAACCAGGTCTTTCAGGGAGAGATCTGGACAGTGGCCAGCCTGGGAACCAGGTCAAAGACCATCTCCACATCTTCCTTGAGCATCCGTATGCAACCCGCTGAAGATTCCTTGCCGATAGAATCCATCTCTTCAGTCCCGTGGATTCCTATACCTGAAACCTGGGCTGTATCACGGAAGCCCATCCAGCGGGTACCAAGAACGTTGCGGGGATCTCCCGGCCCAATAGGATCAGAGCCCGGACGGAACCAGGTGGGGGCTTTCTGGCGAACAGTGACAACAAATTGCCCCTCGGGCGTAGTGTTGTCCCTGCCGAGGCCGACGCGAGCCTGGAAAACGAGCTTGTCATCGAGGGTCACCCAGAGGAGATAGTCGCTCTTGTCGACAAATACCCGGGTGGCGCCTCCAAGGATACGCAGGCTGCTGCGAGGCTGGATCACCTCTGAGCCAAGGCCGCTCAAGCGCACGATCGATTCAGGCGTAGTCTTGAACCGCTTGGCGATGCGCGTCAGGTTGTCGCCTGACTGGACACTGTATCTCTCAACCAGTGGAGACATTCGCAGCGAAAAAACATGCCGTTTCAACATGGGGCCAAGAATGTCGTAGACCCTTGTACGGCGGGTTTCGTCTGTGGCAAGCCCATGGGCCTGTGACAATTCTACCCAGGCCGAGACCAGTTGATCCTGCTCTCCCTTCAGCAGGATCGCGTTGCCCCTGCTCAGCTGGTTCTCAAACGCCTTGCCACCCTCTCCCCGTTCGACGAGGTAGTTAATGTAGCGTTTGCGCCACAGCGGCACATTGTCCTCAGCCAGCAGCTTTACCACCTGCGGCGCGAGATTGACGTCTTTTCGGTTTTCTGCTTTTGCGAAGGCGCCCCTGTACAGCCTCAAACCATCAGCTGTCTCCCCCTTGTCAAAATGACCTGCGGCCTGGCGCAGGATCAGATCGATCTCGCTGTCTGCGACTGCGGCAACAGGTGCCGGCACAGCCCTGGCAGCAACCGGTTGCTGCTTTGCTGATGCCGCGACGCTCGAACGCCTGAAAAGTGCCATCCTGGGGACGGCAATGCGTGCAGGTGCAGCTTTAGCGGGTGGGAGATTGTTGCTGGTCAGGCTGGACTGGGCTGAAGAGCCACCAACCTCGCCGGGTGTCCCGCCTGCGGACCCGTCGCCAACCTTCAAAGAATTGATACCGATAACCGCTACACCGGCGCCCACAAGAGCTGCCAGCAACATACCCATCCAAGTCTTCACAGTTTGCCTCCTCTGCTATTCGCCGCCGGGCGTAACAAGGCCCAGGCCACGAACATCTCTGGTTTTCTCTCCCTCTTCGCGGGAATTGCTCCCGGAAATTCTCTTCTTTTCCGTGTGCACGACTTCAACTTCTTTTGAACCAGGCCTCCAAGCTGCCTGAATCTGGCGCAGATTTTAGCATGCAGTAACCACAAACAAAGACATAAATCTTTGTGCGGCAGTAGAGTAAGAGTCGCTGCTCAGGCTCCCCGTGCAGTCTCGACCAGGCCGTCGAATACTTTCGGATCCCTGACAGCGAGATCTGCAAGAACCTTGCGGTTCAGGTCGACCTCAGCCTGCTTAAGTCCATGGATGAACTCACTGTAGCGCATTCCCCGGGCCCGGCAGGCGGCATTGATTCTGACAATCCAGAGCCGGCGCCAGTCGCCTTTTTTCTTTCTACGGTGCCGGGTTGCGTAGGCCTCTGCCCTGTTGCGGGCTTCCTTCGCTGTCCGCAAGAGCTTCCCACGGCCTCCACGAAAGCCCTTCACTCTCCGGAAGAGTTTGTTCTTCTTGCGCAGCCGGGCTACCCCAAATCTGGCTCGTGGCATATCTCAGTACTCCTGCAATCAGGCTCTCAACCGGGGAACTAGTCCTCGCAGAGGAGCTTACGAATTTTCTTGGCATCTTCGGGCGCACACATCGTGCCATTGCGAAGGTTGCGAAGCTGCTTGGTTGTCTTACATTCAAGGAGGTGGCGCCTACCGGCTTTCCAACGCTTCACTTTGCCCTTGCTGGTGACCTTGAAGCGTTTGGCGGCGCCCCGATGAGTTTTCTGCTTAGGCATTTGAAATCCTCTCTGGAAGAACGCCTCAAGGCGTTCTGTGAAATTCACAATCTTGAACAACTCCCGCTGTGCCCCGGAACCCCCTCCAAAAGGAATCCCCTGGACGCAGTGGAAGTGGAAGATTCTACCGCAGGGTTTGATCTATGGAAGGGATTTTTTGGCTGAATCAGGCTCTGTCGGCAGACGAATCGACTACCGATAACCGTAAACCGGGAAGTCCCGAGGCCGATTCAATCCCGCTTATTTGGGGGCAAGGATCATATTGATCCTGTTGCGGGCCTCCCTCGATGGCTCCTTCTCAACCTTGGAGCATTCCTCCAGCTCATTAGCAAAGCGCTGGAGAACCTCGATACCCAGGTCCAGGTGGGCCATCTCGCGTCCACGGAACATCATTGTCACCAGCACCTTGTGCCCCTTGCCGAGGAAGCGGCGGGCTCTCTCAACCTTCACGACAAAGTCATGCTCCCCGACCTTGGGGCGAAGCTTGACTTCCTTTCGCTTGTTGACAGGTTTTTTCTGGCTTCGGTATTTCTTGGTCTGGTGGTACCTGAACTTGCCGAAATCCATCAGCTTGCAGGTACGAGGTTCAGAATTCGGAGCGATTTCCACCAGGTCGACTTCTCGCTCTCCGGCAATTCGGAGTGCTTCGCTGACGTCCATGATCCCCATTTGATCGCCTTTTTCATCAATCAGGCGACAGGAGCCGACCGCATCTCGTTCAGACAGAATACGCGGCCCTTTTTGACGAACGGGCGCCCTACCACGAAAGTTTTGAGTGGAAATAAAACCTGCTCCTATAAAAAAACCAAAGTGAATCGATGAACACGGCCAGACCTGCAGCAGAGGCCCGGGTGGGAATCAACAGTCCCGATTCAAATCAAACCAATGCTCATCACATGTACCCTGATACTAATCCTTGGCAAAAAAGCCCGTCAACTAAAAAGCTCGACCGGCCGTGGAGGCTTACCGCCCTCACTCGTCTTCCCCGCCAGCATTCTCCTCCGGAAGGTTCAGCTCCAGGAAGAGCTCCTTCAGCTGCTCAGAGCTCACACCCCCAGGGGCATCTGTCATCATGCAGCCGCCCTTCGCTGTCTTCGGAAAAGCTATCACATCTCGAATCGAGGGAGCTCCCAGGAGGAGCATCACCAACCGGTCAAGGCCGAGTGCGATTCCACCGTGTGGTGGCGCGCCAAAGGACAGTGCGTCCAGGAGGAAACCGAATTTCTCCCGGGCCTCTTCTTCAGACATGTCGATCGCTGTGAACACCTTCTCCTGGATATCCTGGCTGTGGATTCGAATGCTGCCACCACCAAGCTCGATCCCGTTCAGGATGATATCGTAGGCTCTCGCCTTCACCTCCCCTGGCTTTTCATCCAGCAGCTCAAGGTCTTCAGTCCGCGGACTGGTGAAGGGATGATGGCAGGCATAGAACCTCTGGTCTTCCTCGCTCCAATCAAGCAAGGGGAAATCAGTTACCCACAAGAGGTCAAACCGGCCCTCTGGAATCAGGTCCATCTTTTCACCAAGGTGGAGCCTGACCTCCCCCAGGGAGGTTGCAGCAACCGCTTCCCTGTCTGCCACCATGAGGAGCAGATCACCTTCCCCGGCCCCGAAGGCTTCACGAAGAGCGGCTTCGCCCTGCTCGCCAAGGAACTTGGCTATTGGCCCCTTGACCCCCTCAGCCTCTATCTTCACCCAGGCCAGGCCCTTTGCGCCAAAGCTCTTGGCAATGCCCTCGCAACCATCAATGTCCTTGCGGGAGAGGCTTGCCCCGCCGGGAACACAGAGGCCCCGGACCACTCCGCCGCCTTCGACGGCCTTGCTGAACACCTGGAAATCTGTCTTGGCGGCTTCTTCCGACACATCCCGTATGAAGAGCTCAAAGCGCGTGTCCGGACGGTCTGAACCGTACTTCGCCATCGCCTCGTCATAGACCATCCGTGGAATCGGCAGCGACACCTCCACGCCAAGCAGTTCATCAAAGAGCCTGCAGAGCAGCCGGTCTATGAGCCCCTGGATATCTTCTTCGCTGACAAAGGCCATCTCGATATCGAGCTGGGTAAACTCGGGTTGACGGTCAGCCCTGAGGTCCTCATCCCGCATGCAGCGCACCACCTGGTAGTAGCGGTCAAAGCCAGCGATCATAAACAGCTGCTTGAAAAGCTGGGGAGACTGTGGGAGGGCGTAAAATCCGCCGGGATGGACCCTGGAGGGAACCAGGAAGTCCCTTGCGCCCTCGGGGGTGCTGCGCGTCAGGAAAGGCGTCTCCAGGTCGAGGAACTCCTCTTCATCAAGAACCTGCCGGATAATGCGGGTCACCTTTGAACGAAAGATCATGTTCTTCTGCACCCGCTGGCGTCGCAGGTCAAGGTAACGATACTTCAAGCGAATCTCTTCACCCGGCTCTTCCTTGGATTCAGCAATCTCGAAAGGGGGAACCTCTGAGCCGTTGAGGATTTCAACCCTCGTGGCAGCCACCTCGATATCCCCTGTATCCAGCTTGGAGTTGCGCATCCCCTCGGGACGGGCTCTCACCTGGCCAGTGACCGCAAGAACATACTCAACCCTGATCTGGGAAAGGCTCCCGCTGTCATCGATCTCGGGATCAAGAACCACCTGGGTCAAACCATAACGGTCCCGCAAGTCCAGGAATGTCAGGCCTCCATGGTCACGAATACTCTCAACCCAGCCGTTGAGGGTAATGGTTTGATCGACATCTTCCACCCTGGCCTGGCCACAGGTGTGGGTACGTTTACCGGATTCGGGTTTATTGGACATGCGCGGTATTTTCATTATTCAGCCCGGTATTGTCCAAGCTTTATGCACAAAAGAATCCAACTGAAGCGCTGGCAAGTCCCACCCAGGGGCTTATGCTTTCCTTGCCGGCCCTCGAGAAGACCCGGAGAATTTCCCGGAAAGAAGCCGGCCCTTGAGCCCCGAGCAATCCATCGAATACCTCCGCCTGCACCTGGCGACACTCTACAATGCGGGGCTGGGACTGCGGCTGGTCGAAGCTTTCGGGAGCGCCGCAAAAGTACTGCAGGCAAATACCGGGGAGCTGCTGGAGGTCAGGGGGATGAGCCCCACCATAGCCAGGCGCCTGCAGGGCCCTGGAACAAGAGCTCAGGCCTGCTCTGAATGGGAGCTCTGCCAGTCAGCAGGAGTCACCCTGCTGCCAATCCCCAGGGCTTCCTGCCTGGCGAACCTTCGAGACCTGCCGGATATGCCCCTGCTGTTATTTGCGCTGGGGAAAATTGAGCCGAAAGATTCCACCTCGATCGGGATCGTGGGATCCCGGAAACCAACCCCCTATTCGCTCAGGCAGGCAAACCGGTTTTCCGGCGAGCTCGCCGAAATCGGAGCTACCATCATCAGCGGGCTTGCCCGGGGTGTCGATGCCGGGGCACACCGGGCAGCCATCGAAAACGGGGGGCGAACGATCGCAGTGCTGGGCTCAGGCCTGCAGAGAATTTATCCGGCTGAAAACAGGGAGCTTGCCGGGAAGCTTCTGCGGGAAAACTCGGGCGCCATCCTCAGCGAGTTCCCCTGCTGTATGCAGCCCAGGGCCTATCATTTTCCTCAACGCAACCGCCTGATCAGTGCCCTGTCGAGGATCCTGCTGGTTATCCAGGCCGGCCGTAAATCAGGAAGCCTGACCACCGCACGCTGGGCGCTGGAACAGGGACGGGATCTTTTCGTCCTGCCTTCAAGGGTCGATGAAGAACACAACCAGGGCGGACTGGACCTGCTTCGCGATGGAGCCTCCGTGGCAACCTGTCCGGACGATCTCGTCTACGCGCTGGGAATCACCCGAAGTAATACTCCAGGAAAGAAAAACCGGGCCCGGATCTCTCGTCCCTTCCCGGGAAAGCTGGGAGCCTCCCTGGAGGCTCTCTTCAGGCAGGAAGACGGCTGGCACCCGGATGCTCTTGCCGGTCGCCTCGCAGTACCTTCCGGGCAATTACTTGCAGCGCTTGGACAACTGGAAATGGAGGGATTTATCCTGAAAACACCCTCAGGGTTCTACCGGCTTAAATAAGCCCCCAGGAAGGATTTCACCAGGAGGGAGAAGGCAAAGAGGCAGCAGGGCATTGCCTGAAAAATAAAGACGATTACAATCCCTGCAGGATGAGAAACACCAAACTGCAGACTTTTCTTTCTGCCACCCTTTGCCTGGGCGCGCTTTCGGCCTGCGGGTGCGTCAGCGAAACCGTCACCTCCGGACGGCCAAAAATCTTCGATTTTTCCGACGCCGTGGGTGCCGCGAACCTCTGGTCCGTTGGTTTCCCGCATGGAGTCAACCTGATCGTGGAGCTGGAAGAAGGTGACCTGGAGAGGCCGGACCAGGAGCGGCTCATGAAAGACCTCTACCGCGCACAACCCTTCCGCAGTGGCAATGCCGAGGTCTGGAAAATCGGAGAGGTTCACAAGCTGACCTATTCCAACGGGAGATTCGAGACCGGCAAGTTCAGCTACACTCCCCGGAAGCGCTCAAGGTTGTTTCTTTTCAAGAAGAGAACCGGCAATTTCAAATTTCGTTTCCATCGACAGGACATCATCGTCGCCGCAAGGGGGACCTGGCAGCCAGCCCTGCTCTACTCTACAGTTGAGCTCATTACCCAGGACAGCTCCCCTCCGCCCCGGCAGAACACCAGGGCGAGACGATCCAGGCCGCGGCGGCCGGTGAAACGCCGCCAGACCGTCTGGCTCGGCCAGGTCCTCCAGATCGGCACAACCACCATCCGGGTTGACCCCAGGCATGGTGGGCTCTGGACCATCAACGATCGTAACTATCGTCCCAATCCTGACAGGCCGCTTACCCTTGAGGGAGTCGTCCGCTTTGCCGAAAAGTGATGGAGCTCTAAAGCCCACCCCCCTGCTCGAACTGAAGGCTGATGAATTCAGCGAGGTTGCTGCAAATGCAGTCAAAGAGGCCGGGGAACCAGCCTACCGTGTCGAGCAATTGAAAGGCTGGCTGTATGAAAGGACCCCCCTGTCATTCCAGGACATGGAAGGCCTGCCCCGCAGCCTGCGTACCTGCCTGGAGGAGCAGTTCATCCTGCACCCGCTTGAATACGATCTTGACCTCCTGTCAGAGGATGGGACCAGAAAGTTCCTCTGGAAACAGGGACGGGACGAAAGCCGGATCGAGAGCGTCCTGATTCCCGACGGAGACAGGGTGACCTACTGCATCTCAACCCAGGCCGGCTGCCCGGTGAAATGCACCTTCTGCGCCACCGGCTACGGAGGCTTTACAGGTAACCTCAGCGCGGCCGAGATCATCGACCAGGTCGTACAGATCCGCAAGCGTACCGAACAGCCGCCGACGAACCTGGTCTTCATGGGAATGGGAGAGCCCCTGCTCAATTTTGACGGGCTCTGCCGCGCACTTTCGATCATGACCGATTCCAGGCAGCTTGGAATCGGAGCCAGGCGCATCACGGTCTCTACCGTTGGAATCCCGGACAAGATCCGTGAGCTCTCCCGCTCCTTCCCGCAGGTCAAGCTGGCCCTCTCGCTGCATGCGGCAGACCGGCAGCTGCGCAACGAGCTGGTTCCCCTCAACATCAAATACCCGCTTGAGGAGGTTCTTGACGCTGTGCAGGAACACTGCAGGCGCACAGGCCGGCGAGTCACCTTCGAATACGTAATCCTGCCGGGAATCAATGACAGCACCGAGGACGCCAGGGCGATCGCCGGCAAGATTCGTAAGATCCACTCGACCATGAACCTGATCGGCTTCAATCCCTTTGAAGGGGCTCCTTACCGAAAGCCTGTCCTCAAATCAATGCTCGCTTTCCGGGATGAGCTTCGCAGGCTGCTGCCCGGAGAGGTAACTCTGCGGAGGAGCCGTGGCGAAGATATCCAGGGCGCCTGCGGCCAGTTGAGCCTGAAAAACCAGGGCGCCGAATAGCTCTCCTGCCTGGCAGGAGAGCTGTATTCATCGGCCAGCAGGCTTTCAAGCAGCTGCTTTTGACCTGTTACTTTTTCTTGGGCGCGGGCTGGGCCTTGGGATCAGGCTGAGCCTTGGTGGTCGCGGCCTTGGGATCCTTGCCATGCGCCTGCCTCACTCCCCTGCGTCCACGCGAACGGCCGCGGCCGCCGTGCACACCTACAGGAGGAGCAGGGCCGGTCTTGGCAGCAGCGGGAACCTGGGGTTTGTTCTTGGTCCCATCGATCCCGCCGGTGAAGGGCTTCCCTTCCGGCTTGGCAAAGATGGCATCTTTAAGGGCTGTGTTGTAACTGATCTCTGTGTATTTACGCTCGGTGTCGAGATCGCCATCGACATGAATCTCCAGCTGGGTGGGAAACTGGACCTTCTGCTTGGATTTATCTCCGAATCCGATGGACTTGTAGCTTTTGTAAAACTGCTCCTTCTTGACGGTCTGCTTTCCTGAAGCATCAAACCATTCTTTCTTCAGCAGCAGCGCAGACTTCTTGGAGAAGAAGTAACGAATCTTCTGGCGCCCGGTGAAATCGGAGACCTCGATGATATCGCAGGACTCATCCTCAACGAGCCCCTGGCCGATTGTCTTGAGCCCGTAGCCATCTTCTTCCCAGGTGACAAAGAAATCATCGACCTGCTTATCCCAGACAAAGACGCTGAGTGTGCGTCCTTCGAGGGGGGAGACTGTCCCGAGCATTTTGACCCAGCCTTCCTGGAGCTCCCCATTGTAGACCTGGGTAAAAGCCAGCGGAGCATCCTTGATCTTGAAACCCTTGATCTCCCATTCCTCGCGATACTTGTGTCCCCTCTTGAGATAAAGAGCGATGACGGCCTCGGTCTGCCCGGTGGCGGAATACTTGATATTGCGAAACTTGGCCATCCGATCGTTGATCTTCAACAGGACGTCTCTGCTTCCAAGAGCCTTCAGGTAGCGATTGATGACGTCGATGGCCTCTTTGTCACTCTTCTGGCCGAATACCTTCGTTTCCTCTTCGGACTTCAGGTCTACCTTCTTGAAAAGGTCCTCAACCTGTTTCTGCCCCTTTTTCGCATCTTCCTGGGCTGACAAAACGGGTGCCGCAAGGATCGAGCTCACCAGGAGCGCCCCGCAGAATAGATTTCCTGTTAACCTGAACATTCTCAGTTTCTCCAACTGGTTTCCTGATCGTATGTATACGCCCGGGATAGTGGTACCCCATCCCCCTGCAGATTCGCAAACACTCCCAGGGATTCAGCTTTTTTATTCTGTTACCCGGCTATCAGTGGGTACCCGCTGATTCTGTATAATTGCCTGCTATTGGGGCACTTGTAACATCAGGGGCACATCTTGGCAACTTCAAAGGCAAGGGCCCAGAGGCTGCCTACAGGCTTAGCTGCCTGCCTTCCCAGGTATCTCCGGAGGGCTGAAACCCAACTTCTCCCAGGCAGTTGAGGGAACTGCCCCACCCTGGAAAACAAAATCAAAGCCATCCTGCTTCAGCCAGTCCGCAATACTGTCGATCGGCAAAAATAACCCCATATGCGGTACCACCGTGGGCTTTGCTTTACCGTAGGTATAGATCATGCTGAAAATACCAATCAGGCTGCAATCAGGAACCGAATAAACCCCTCCACCTGAATTGCCGAAATAGGTCGGCGCATTGATCATCCAGAAGCTCTCCCCTTCAACAGCCTTATCAACAGAGGTAATCTGCCCCATCGTTGCCAGGGGACTGTTGCCAAGCGGGCAACCGACCGCACAGGCCGGGGAAAATATATCCAGCCGGCTGAAGGAACCGCCTGTCCTGAGCCGGGCCAGGTCCCTGATTTCCCGGTCGGTATCCAGGCGAAGCAGTGCAATATCCTTCGATTTGTCGAAAGCAACCAGCCGGGCCGAAATAACTTCCCTGCTTCCCTTGAAGCTGGGGCTGAAGAGCTTCACTCTTTCAACCGGCCTGTCAAAACGATCGCCAAGGATCTCCGATACGACGTGGAATGCTGTCAAGGCCAGGTTGCAGTGCCCCACTCCCGGGCCTGCTCCTGCAAAAGGCCCTGAATAGACAAGCACTCCGCTGCCGACTGTTCCGTTACCTCGCAGCTGGATGACAGGATGGATCAGCAGGCGTTTGCGCTGAGACAAGGAAAGCTCCGTCCTGTTTCTGATGAGTTCCAGGCTGGTGGAATTGGCCTCTGCCATAG
The DNA here is from genome assembly GCA_964615885.1 of uncultured Planctomycetia bacterium. GTDB lineage: Bacteria > Planctomycetota > UBA8108 > UBA8108 > UBA8108 > UBA8108. The sequence continues at coordinate 42,405 of CAZTRG010000129.1, forward strand.
CCTTCACCGCCTCGACACCCTCCACTCCACGCAGCCGGTCGGCATCCGCCTTCAGGTCTTGAGCAGCCAGGCGGCTCTCAATACCTTCACGGTCACTCTTGAGGCCCATCGATATGGCTTCGAGGTCCTTCATCGCCAGCTCGATCCGCTGCCGGGAGGCATCCATGCGTTCAAATAACCGTTCAAGGGCTGCACTGCTCAGGCGTATCGATTCAGAAGCCTCTTCCCTCGCAAGAGCCTGCGCACTTGAAAGCCCACTGAATTGCCTCCCCCACTGGTAAACCTGCCCCCCAAGCAGGGCACCCAGCACCAGCAGCCCCAACGTTTTGAAACGTCCGGACAGGAAAATCTGTTTGTGGATTCCGCCAGGCATCTCAGCACTCCTGCAACTTCTCCAGGCAAGAAACAACCCCCCTCCTGAAGAATACGATGCGCACAAATGGAGCCGCAAAAAACCACCCCGGGAAAAGCTGAACTGCCTGGACCGGACTGGATACCGGAACTTGCCGGCCGCAGAAACCGGGTACTCAGGCAGGGTCAGGTTTTTCGGAACTTGCCCCAGGTTCCGTATTCGGAGAAGCGGAATCAGCCTCGGGAGGCAGGAGCCCGGGTTCCTGCTCCTGGCCGGTTTCATCAGCTGCGGTCTCCGGCACTATCGCCCTTGGCTTGACAGGCTTCTTCTTGCGCAGACAGATCCAGACCAGGCGCCCTTTTACAACCTCTACCCTGCTGACCTTCCTGCGGCCAATGTGGTCACGCACTGAATCCAGCTCCAGGGCCCTCGACTCGAGCTTCTTCTCTTCAAGCTCCATCGATTCCACCATTCGATCGATCAACCTGCCGTCAACAAAGACCGCATGCTCACGCTCTGCAGGCTCCACCAGCTCCTTGCTGTATTCAGGCCAGGGGGCATTCTCCAGGGTCACCTCGTTACCAAGCATCCCCCAGAGCTCGGCCGCAAGGTGGGGAGCGAAAGGCTTCAACACCACGAGGAATGTCTCCAGCGCATCCTTGTCAACTTCCTCCAGCGTTGTGCCGGGATCAGCGATGAAATTGACAAACTCTCTCAGGGCGCTGACTGCGGTGTGGAACTTGAGATCTTTGAGACGCCGGGAAACATCGTAGATAAGCCGGTGCTTGGCCACGAGCACATTCCTCGAGACGAATCTCCCCTTACCGATCCTGCTGCCGACTGCCCGCCAGATCTTTTCAAGAAAACGCCGGATATGGTAGAGGCTGTCCGCATCAAAACTGGCCTGGCTGTCTGCGGGCCCCAGACACAGCATTTGCAGGCGGAGAGCATCGGAACCGAAACGCCCCAGCAGGTCATTGGAAGACTCACCCGGGAACCTCCTGCTGCCGGTTGCTGATTCGCCAGCCGGGTTGAATTCAAGACATCCGACGGGGCAAAATCTCCTGAAAGGTTCAAAAAAAGGAATGTGACGCTGCTTATAGAGGAACTTCGTTATGCAGCGAAGCCCCACGATTTCCTTGGGGGAGAGACGATTGGCTGAGAAAACGACATCCACGGGCAGAAACTTATCAATTTGTGCGCCGGAAAAAGGATAAAGCCGCTTCCGTACAGCCTTATTACTTTCGGGCTCGTCCTCGTCGACCGGGTCGGCTGACTCGGCTGACTCAACTGACTCAGCTGACTCTCCCTCACCGCCAACCACTTCTGCAGTTGCTGCGGGCTCAACCTCTCCGGCAGCACTTTCTCCAGCCGGTTCAGCTTCTGCGGCATCACTTTCTCCAGCCGGTTCAGCCTCTGCGGCATCACTTTCTCCAGCCGGTTCAGCCTCTGCGGCATCCCCCTCTGCAACATCCGCCTCTGCAACTGCATTGGAATCATCTTCCCCAGCCACAGCTTCTTCCTCGCCAGGTGCAGCTTCTTCGCCGGATACAGCCTGATCCTCCCCCCCGGGATCAGCCTCTGTACCCTCATCTGCTGGCTGGGTTTCCCCAGTCTCCGGGGTGGGAAGTGAAACCTCCTGGGAAACAGCCGGAACGGGAGCCGTGTCCACTGGATCTTCGGCGGGAACTTCGGGCTCCGGCTCCACGAATGGTTTTTCATAATCCTCTCTGAATCCCTCCACTTCCCCGGAGAGCTTCGGCAAAACAAGATGCAGGAAACTCCATGCACGCCCCAGCCAGGGAAGAATGGTCCCTGCATCGCGGTGCACCAAGACCCCGGCCCTCTGCAGCTCCTCCAGGGCGTAATCTTCCCCCTGGGCAGTCTTGCAGGAAGAGAGACCCGGATCGCCCTTCTTCAGCGTTTCAAGATCCAGCTCCGGACAATTCAAGGGGAGCTCTCCATCGGCGGCAGGAAAGACACTATCGGCCTCTTCTCCTGCATCATTAATAACAGGTGCGGCCGAATGGTACATGGGCACGGGAGCACCCCAGGTGCTTTCCCCGGAAACCGGCAACTCCTTGAGGCTGTAACGGGTCACCTTGTTACAGATCCCCCGCCTCGAGAGGATCTTGACCATCTGGTCCCGGGCTCGAGTTGGCTTCATACCACTGCAGGATCCGGAGTTGGTCAGCTTGCCATCTCCTTCGTAGGCCTCTGCGAGGGCCCCCTCCATATCGAATTTCGCGGCACTGGAATGGATCACCTCCCGGACCCGAAGCTTCAAGCGGCGTGCCAGCTCGAACTGCTTTCTGTCATGCGCAGGAATTCCGAGCACCACCCCATCGGAATACTGATCCAGCGCCAGCGGGGACACCAGCACCGGGACCTTTTCCAGGGTCACCGGATTCAGCGCAAACCCACCTGTCCTTACACCGGAGATCGATGCCTCCTGCCCATTTTCATACCGGGCGAGGTAGGCCTCCAGATCTTCTAAGTATTCCGGATCTGTAACAAATTCGATGAGCTCGTGGCCGGGAGCAAGAAGCACAAAGGTCACTCCATGCATAGCCTCCAGCCGGGTAGTGAAAATTGCTGTGTGCCGGGCCTCGTTGTGAAAGGGCTTGATAAACGCAATCTCCAGGTCCGTTCCCCTTCTGCGGCCAATGATGGCTTTCTGCTCTTTCCGTAATGAAGCCGGCCATTTGGATTTATCAACGTCAGCGAAAAGTTTTTCTGCAAAAGAGCCTATTTCAAGGAACCACTTCGGACAGCCAGGCTCAAGGGCTCCTTCCTTTTCAGCTGGTTCTTCCACTTGCGCTTCGGCTTCCGGTTCCGTGTCGGCAGCCTTCAGCTCTGTCTTCCCGGGTAGCTGCGCAGTGTTCCGGGAAATATATTGAGAGTGAAGAAGCTCCAGAAAGATCCACTGCGTAAAACGGTAATAGGCGGGATCCGTTGTTCTGCTGACCTGCTCAGCGAGACCCTCACCGGGAGCCAGGCCTGGAGCGGATTGAATGGCCAGCGCCTTCTCGAAGGACTCAAGATCAAGCAACTTGTCGTCGACAAGATCAACAGGCATTTTTTCCTGCTTGAGAGCCTGCTCCAGGCTTTCTTCCTGGAATCCATCCAGGACCCTTCCGATCCGTGCATCCTGCCCCATGGACCGCTGGAACCTTGAATAGACATCAGCAAGCACCAGGCTGCGAAGATCGGTCCAGGTCATTCCCTCTGCGGCAAGCGGCCACTGCAACACCAGCCTGGAGGCGGAATCTTCCTCCTGCGGCTGTGAAGATCCCGACTCCCCGGCCTCTGACCAGGTCTTCTGCCACTTCTGCTCGGTAGCTGAAATATCATAAGGTTGAAACGTCATTTGGCCGAACATAAGACCACCATCAACAAGTTTCAATGGAAAAGGGGATCCAGATCTACACTCAAATGCCAATACGGAATGACCTGTTCTGAAAACAGTCTTGACACCCATCCAAGGGATCCTGATATTAGGGCCTCCTTGAAGTGACGAATAAGGTATCATCAAGGGACAAATAGCAATCAATCGGGGGAATAGCTCAGTTGGGAGAGCGCAGCACTGGCAGTGCTGAGGTCACGGGTTCAAGTCCCGTATCCTCCACCAGTACACCTTGAAGAGAGTGACGGAAGCAGCCTTCCGCCACTCTCTTTTTTTAGGTCCGTCTCCCTGCGCCTGCGGGCGACTAGCTGTAGAGATCGGGCCTTGGGCCTGCTACCCTGTGTTGATCTTGATTGTCCGAAATCAAATTCTGTAAATAAGATCCTGCAGGGAGAAAACATGACTCAACGAATCAGCCGGCGGCAGATGCTTCGAAACACTGCAATGGCCGGGTTCGGAGCCTGGGTTGCAGGCAGTACATCAGCAAGCTACGGCTCCCTTCCAAGTGAGAAGCTCAACATTGCCTGTATCGGCATCGGAGGACGAGGCCGGGCCAACCTGAATTCCCTGGCGAACCAGAACATTGTCGCTCTCTGCGATGTCGATGACAGCCGGGCCGGAAACGCCTATCAAAAGTTCGGTAAGGCGAAAAAATTCTACGATTTCCGCAAGATGTTCGATGCAATGGGCAAGGACATCGATGCGGTCTCTGTCAGCACCCCGGACCATGCCCACTTCCACCCATCGGTGGCGGCACTGCAGCTTGGCAAGCATCTCTACTGCGAGAAACCGATGGCGCACTCGGTTGAGGAGGTCAGGATCATGACCGACCTCGCCCGCAAACAGAAGGTCGCCACCCAGCTCGGCGTCCAGCGCCACACGATTGGAAATGTGCACCGGGTTGTGGAGCTCATCCAGAAAAAAGCCATCGGCGAGGTCCGCGAGTGCCACTCCTGGGTAGGAGGAAGCAGGGGAATGCCCGGCCTGCCCAAGGGCACCCCTCCGGTTCCTGAACATCTCAAGTGGGATCTCTGGCTTGGACCTGCCAGGGCGCGCCCCTACAGCCCCGCCTATGCGCCCTACAACTGGCGCTTCTGGTGGGACTTCGGAACGGGCGAAACCGGCAACTGGGGTTGCCATATCCTGGACATTCCCTACTGGGCCCTGGGCCTGAAGCACCCCACCCGGGTGGAGGCCTCCGGGCCGAAGGTTGATGGCGACCGCACCCCGAAATCCCTGAACACCAGGTTTGATTTCCCCGCACGGGGTGACAAGCCCCCAGTATCCCTGCACTGGTACCACTCCAGCAGGGGACCGGACATTCTCAAGAAACACAATCTTCCCCGCTCCGGCAATACCCTCTTCATCGGGTCAAAGGGAATGCTGCTGTGCGACTTCGGCAAGCGGAAGCTCTACCCGGAA
>CAZTRG010000130.1:0-3243 GCA_964615885.1 uncultured Planctomycetia bacterium
TCGAGGAAACTTTTTCTGACGAAGGTAAAAAAGCGATCGGCCGAATCAGTGTCGTTTTTGCATTTATTATCGTGTTCTGGTCGCTGTTCGATCAGATCGGAACCACATGGCTAATTCAGGCCAAAAGTTTGGACCGCATGATTCCCGTAGGCACGCCGTTGATCGGTGGGCAGGAATTACTGCCTGCGCAAATCTCTGCGGTGTTCAACCCGCTTTTTATTCTGCTGCTGATTCCGGTTTTCAATTACTTCATTTATCCACTAATTGACCGGGTGTTTCCTTTATCTCCACTGCGTAAAATTGGTATGGGCCTATTCACCATGAGCGCGGCCTTCAGCATGGTAGCCATGGTGCAGATATCTGTGGACGCTGGTAACACCCCTCACATGGGTTGGCAAATCCTTGCCTGCGCATTTCTCACATCCGCAGAGGTGATGGTGTCAATTACAGGTCTTGAATTTGCCTACACTCAGGCACCGCGTCAGATGAAGTCGTTCATTTTGTCACTGTTCCTACTCACGGTATCGTTGGGCAACTTCCTCACATCAGGAGTAACATGGGCACTAACCAGTGAAACGGGCCATGCAAGGCTCAACATGACTCAGGAACTGTGGTTTTGGGCGGGATTGATCTTTATAGCCGCATTAATCTATGTGCCGGTGGCCAAGTGGTATCAGCCCAAAGAATATCTGCAGGAAGAAGCGGAAAACGGAAAAGCTGAAGGGAAATAGTTTCCTTTATTGCGAAAAATTAGTTGTCCAAACTCATCAATAACAACCCGATACTCCAAAAGACCTGGCCCCCGCATATTGCTTAAAGTCTCCAATCCGCCGGTCAAGCCGTTGCTGATATACGACGGTGACTGTCATTTCTGCCGAGCCTGGATCACGCGATGGCAGTGGTTTACTGGTGGGCGCGTGGATTATCGACCCTCGCAGGATGAGGATATTGCCCAACGCTTCCCGGAAATTCCTAAGAAATCTTTTGATGAGTCTGTTCAATTGATTCTGCTGGATGGCACCGTGCTTTCCGGTGCCAAGTCGGTGTTTCACGCCCTCGGCACCCGATGGAAATTCTTCGGGTGGTTGTATGATCATAACCTCAGCTTGAGGCGAGCTTCCGAATGGCTCTACAAGAAGGTAGCTGCCAACCGACAATTCTGGTCCAAGGTCAATCGGTGGCTTTTTGGGCAGCATACGGAACTACCACGTTATGACCGAGTTTCCTGGCTCTTCCTGAAGGGGTTGGGAATGATTTACCTCATCGCATTCGTCTCCCTATGGACGCAAATTATTCCTCTCTCTGGCGAAAACGGGATTGCCCCAGTTCACCATGTCATGGAGTCGATTAAAAGCCACGCCGAGCAGGCCGGCATGAAATGGGGTAAATATTGGCATTTCCCTACCCTCTGCTGGTTTGACGACAGTGATTTATTTCTCCAATTACTTTGCGGTATCGGAGCGCTTTTTGCTGTGTTTGTGATGGTCGGTTTTCTGCCTGCGCCCTCCCTGTTTTTGCTTTGGATAATCTACCTCTCCCTATGCACGGTTTGCCGACCGTGGTTGAATTTCCAATGGGACATCCTACTGCTTGAAACAGGACTAATCGCGGTATTTCTCGCCCCTTGGAAATGGCTCAACCGAATGAGCAATTTTGCCAAGCCGCCAAGGATTCCAATCCTTCTCCTTCGTTGGCTTCTGTTTCGGTTGATGTTTGCCTCGGGCGCCGTCAAGCTCTTAAGCGGTGATGAAGTATGGTGGAACTTGACGGCGCTGCATTACCACTACGAAACTCAGCCCATACCGAACACAGTCGCCTGGTTCTTCCATCAACTCCCAGGAATCTTTCACAAGGCTTCGGTGAGCGTCATGTTCGCTGTTGAACTGCTAGTCCCATTCCTCATCTTTTTTCCCCGCCGACTACGAATCCTGAGCTTCTGGATTATTACGGGGTTAATGTTTTTAATCATTCTCACAGGCAATTACACCTTTTTCAACTGGCTAACCCTTCTGCTGTGTTTGCTCTTGCTGGATGACCAATGCCTGCCACGGTGGCTTCGCTGGAAGCACCATAAGAACGCCTCCGACAGCACAGTTCATCGCACAATGAACGACAGCACGCCCCACAAAGTGCGGTTTTGGGGTGGGTTGCGAATGGTTGTGATCGCAGTTTTCGCGCTATGCGTGGCTACGGTTTCCATTGATCAAACGCTGGGAATGTTTCGCTGGAACAGCCCCAGAATTTTCTCCATCCCAAATCAATGGATGGCACCACTCCGCAGCATCAACAATTACGGCCTATTCCGGGTCATGACTCGGTCGCGGCCTGAAATCATTATTGAAGGCAGTGATGATGGCGAAAGCTGGCTGGCTTATGATTTCAAGTACAAACCCGGCGCCGTGGAACGGCCTCCCCCTTTTGTGGCACCGCATCAACCCCGGCTTGATTGGCAAATGTGGTTCGCGGCGCTGGGATCCGTTCAGCAGAACCCCTGGCTTGTGAATCTTTCTGTGCGGTTGCTGGAGGGTGATCCCGGTTTGCTTGGGTTGCTTGAATCGAATCCCTTTCCCAATCGGCCGCCCAAATGGATCCGGGCGTCACTGTTCGACTACCATTTCGCCACTCCTGCTCAACGCGAGAAAACCGGCGACTGGTGGACACGGAAATATTTGCGTCCCTATATGTCACCTGTCGCTTTGCGGCGTAATGACATGCCCGATGGTCAACTCAAGTAAGTTTGCCATTTCCCCGAAACGCAACCGCAGTTGTCCGGAAACTCTACCCGCCAAAAACTACTCCCTCCACCACCTGAACGCCGCAGGGTTGTTGTTCGGCAGCAACAGTTAAAACGCCTTGAAAACTGCGCTTAACGGGATGAGTGTCGGCTCACCGTGAAATCACAACTGATCGCAATCGTCGCAGCCGTGCTTCTGGTGGGGTGTGTCTCAATTCACGATGCTGCGGAAAAAGGAAATATCGAAGCCGTCAAACAACACATCGCTGCTGGCACGGATGTGAATGTGAAGGATGATGCGCTTGAATGGACTCCTTTGTTTATGGCGGCTGCTTGGGGTCACAAGGAAGTCGTTGAACTGTTTATCGCCAACGGCGCGGATGTAAACGCGACGGATGGTGGTGGCAAAACACCACTAGATGAGGCCACTCATCCAGATAACCCAAATGCCTCCGCAGAAATCGCCGATCTCCTCCGCCAACACGGCGGCAAGACGGGTGAAGAATTGA
>CAZTRG010000131.1:0-13257 GCA_964615885.1 uncultured Planctomycetia bacterium
CGCTGGACCGTCTCGAGGCCCTGCGAGAAAAGGCAAAGGCGGAGGGCGGCGACCCGAAAGCCGACTGGGTTTCTCTCCAGGTGACCGCTGAACATGTCGACATGGGTCTTGCCCAGGAAAAAGACGAGACCAAGGCCAGCATCTTCCAGTCCCTCAACCAGGTCTTCATCCTGATCTTCGGCCAGGTCTTTTCCGCCTTGTGGGGCTTTCTCGGGGCCAGGGGGCTTGAGCCCAGCACTCCCGTGAAGTTCGCTCTCGGCCTGGCCCAGCTGGGGCTCGGTTTCGGCTGCTTCTGGATGGGGGCAGCGGGGTGGCTGGGGATGGGAGGAGCGGATGATCGGGGCATGGTGGCGGTCCTTTGGCTCTATCTCGGCTACCTGCTGCAGACCACGGGAGAGCTCTGCCTCTCACCTGTCGGCCTGTCGATGGTTACAAAGCTCTCACCCGCCCGGCTCGTGAGCACGGTGATGGGAATGTGGTTCCTGGCGACGGCCTTCTCCACCTTCCTCTCGGCAATCATTGCTCAATTCACCGGCATCGGAGAGGGAGGAGAGGGTGGCGGATCGATCCCTGTACCCTCTGAAACCGTCGACATCTACGGCAATGTCTTCGGGCTCCTTGCCGCCATTGGCCTGGCCTCCGGAGCCTTCTGCCTGATCCTCTCGCCGATACTGAAACGCTGGATGCATGAAGAAGAAAACCCGCCAGAGGTGAGCAAGGAAGAGCCGGACGATTCGCTCTGGGGCCAGCGCCAGCAGGAGGGTGAAAGCCCCGGCTCCGGCGACGATGAAGCCTGAGCCCCGAAGCAACTGGCGGAGCCTCTCTCAGCCAAGCGCCTTCTTCATGATGGCCTTGGTCCGGTCGAGGGATGTTTTCGCTACCTTCAACGGATCCTGCTTCCAGTACTCGGGGTTGAAGAGCTCGATCGAAAGTGCTCCGCGGTAGCCGGTGCTCCAGAGATCCTTGAAGAACTGCCCGAGCGGTGCCACGCCAAGGCCCGGATGAACCCGGTCACGGTCCTTGATATCCTCGCGCGGAATATCGGGATAGTCATTCAGGTGGAAGCCCCCGATCAGGCTGCCGTTGAGATGCTTGATCCCGCTGAGGCCTGAGCCTCCCTTGTAGAGGTGGTAGACATCCGGCAGCACGCAGGCGCGTGGATGCTGAGCCTCCAGCGCCACGAGCACCGATTGCCCCAGGCGGTAGAGGTTGTTCTGAAAGCCCCAGACCTCGACAGCGGGAATCACCGGGAAATTCTCCGAGGCCACCAGCAGGTCGCGGTAGCGCTCGGCCGCATCGAGCAGCTTGACGTCTCCGACCTTGCCGGTAGGCGGCGCGGCCATGTGGGTGCCGCCGATCTGCGCCAGCTTGTCCATGAAGACCTTGGCCTCCTCGAGCGCCTTGGCGCGCTGCTCCTTGTCATCAACCATCCAGCGGAAGAAGGCGATGGCGCCGGTGACCGTGAGGCCCTTGTCGGAGAGCTCCTTCTTCAGGTCGGCGAGCTTGCCGCCGGACTTGATAAAATCATCAATCTCGTTGGGCCAGGGCTCGATACCCGTGTAGCCCGCCTTCTCGGCGATCTCGATGGTCTTGCGGATCGGCAGCTTGTGGCCGCGCAGGGTGCTGGTGTTGAGACTGATCGGGTAGGCGCCGGTTCGCGACCCGGCCTTGGCCGGGCGCGGCGTCAGCGCGCAGGATGCCCCGGTTACCGCGGCGGTTGTGGCTGTGGCGGCCAGGGCCGCCGTTTTCAGGATCTCGCGACGTGAAAGGTCCCGCATAACTCACTCCTGTGTATTCTCTTGGCATATTCGAAGGGGAAAACTCCCGTGATGGAACTCGATATGCCCATGCATTTCAAGCAGAGGATGCGCACGGGGGCATCCAGCAGTTACAATGGGAAAGGAAAACCCCCGGTCAGGGGTTTTCAAGATCACCTGAAACGAGGGTCCGAATTACTCATGGCACCGGGAAGCTGGAGACTCCTGGGCGCATTGCTCCTGCTCCTTGGCAGCAGCCTGCGTTCGGAGGAGATCATTCATTTCGAGCTGGCGGAAGAAAACCCTGCCACCCGGCTGGCGGGTGCGGCACGTTTCACCGATGGCGACGGCGCGAATGTGCTCCTTACAGATGGAGCCCCGCACAGCCTCGGCGCAGTCTGGGCGGCCGCCCCCATACCGGCGGAAAACACCAGGATTCTCGTCCACCTCGAATACTCCCTCTCCGTTCCCGGGCCCATGCCCGAGGTCGGAACCCTGGGAGGCGGCCTGCAGCTGATCTTCACCGGGACAGGCCAGGACCTGGAGCTGGAAGGCGGCGAATCGCTCGGCTCCCGGCCGGGAGCTCCCTACCTGGGCATCGCGCTCGATCTCGGCGGCGATGGAGAGAGAGGGCCGGCCGGCCCCCACCTCGAGATTAACCGCGACAGCAACCCGGCCCGCGAGCCCTCCCTTGCTACCAGCGAAGAGCTTCCTGAGGTTCTCTCTACTGGCCTCACCGGCGGCACCCTCCGGCTGACAGCCGTGCTGGAGAGCAGCCGCCTGCAGGTCATCGCCACCTCGGAACACGACTGCTATGGCAGCAGGCTCCTCTTCGATGAGCCGGTCTCACTGCCCCACCCCGGCGGCCTCCGCATCGGGGTCGCGGCCACCAGCACCGAAACGGCCGCCCTGCACCGTCTCCATTCTCTCGACATCCGCCTGGAAATTCCCCGGCCCAGCTTCCTGCGGGGAGACTGCAACCAGGATGGAAATGTCTGCGGGTCGGTCGGCGACCTGGTCGCGATCGTCGAGCGCTGTTTTCTCAACGGCCCTCCGCCACCCTGCGAGGCAGCCTGTGATGCCAATGGCGACGGCCGTGTCTGCGGCTCGGTTACCGACGTCGTCTACCTGGCCAACTACTGCTTCCTCGGCAATGGCCCTCCACCGCCCCAGCCCTGGCCGGAATGTGCCGCCGAAGAAGAGAGCCGCCAGGCCGGGTGCGAAAGCCCGGCAGCCTGCGGCGACGAGCCCCCGGGAGCTCTCGCCTGGCTCGGCAGAAACGACAACGGATTCCGGGAGTACTTCCGGCTTACCGATGAGATGGTGATGGTCGAGGTTCCGGCGGGAAGCTTCGAGCAGGGCGACACCTTCTTCGACTTTGGAGGCGACGAGCTACCGGCGCACCAGGTAAACATCACCGAGCCCTTCCTGCTGGCGAAGTTCGAGGTCAGCAACCGCCAGTACCGGCTGTTCCTCGACTCCATCGCTTGCGCGGGGCCGGCTTGCGACGGCTGCAGTGACCGCTACAGCTATACCGGCCCTGGCGCCGAGGCCTTCGACGGCTGCCACTATCCCGAGGGCGAAGCAGGGCTCTTCTGGGCCCGCAATGATGCTTATTTCAATCACCCGGATTTCGCTGACTACCCGGTGGCCTGGGTCGACTGGTTTGACGCGGTGGCCTACTCGCGCTGGGCAAACGGGGAGACCTCCACCGACTGGGGAGACTTTCGCAGCTACGGCATCCCGACCGAGGCGCAATGGGAATACGCTGCCCGCTGGCGCGGCGGCGATACCGCCCCCGGACGCTACCCCTGGGGCGGCAGCGAGGGACGCTTTAACTCGCCTGACAACATCAATTCCGGGCACTGCAACCACGCCGACCCGCTCGGCCGCACCGACAGGGTGTGCAGCTATCCGGCCGGACGATCCTGGTTCGGGATCTACAACCAGGCCGGAAACGTCTACGAATGGACCGCCGACTGGTACAAGGCGGATGCCTACTCCGACGCCGGCCGGGATGACCCCTTCACCGCCAGCGGCTCTGTCTTCAGGCAGCTGCGCGGCGGCGGGTGGTTCGGCCCCCCCTTCAGCGTTCGCAGCGCCTATCGCTGCAACTTCCGGCCCCAGGATGGTGACGCGGATATCGGCTTCCGGCCCTCCGCTCCGGCGCCCTGAAAGTTTCCTTTTTCCTGAAACTTGCCGTTTCTTTTACAGTCTGTTAGATCCTAGGGGCTGCAATCACACCTGAAACAGGAACCGTAACGGCATGTTGAAACTGGAAAACGGGCGCCGGACCCTTCCCGGATCGTTTAAGAACATCTCCCTGCTCTGCATCTGCGCAAGCCTGGCAATTCTCTGCCTCCTGGGACTGGAGAACGCGGCGGGAAGAACCGTCCTGGAAGAGGAAAAGAAGAAGCCCGAGGGACTTGAGCTCAAGCTGGCTGAGGGTGGAGCCAAAGCGGCCCCCGAAGAGGGCGAAAAACCTGCTAAGGCAACGCCGCTTGGAGAAAAAGAAACAGCCGCCGTGCTCAGCCGACTGGGAAAGGAAAACCCCGAGGCGAAAGAGACGAAGTTCTCGTTCCCGCCCGCAACCCTGCCTCCGCCGAGGCCCGGAACAACGATCAAGGACGCCTTTCCCCCTCCGAAAAAGATCAATCCCATCGACGTCCCCGCCGGGGAGAAGCTCGAGGTGCTGCGCTTCCAGCCGGAGGGCAACCTGCCGCTGGCATCCCATCTCAGCGTCACCTTCTCAGAGGCGATGGTGCCCCTGGACACCCAGGACGCCCTCGCCGCCGGCAAGCTGCCCGTCAAGCTCACCCCCGCGGTGAAGGGAAGCTGGAGATGGGTCGGCGCGAAGACTCTCTTCTTCGAAGCGCAGGGCGAAAAGGGTAAAACCCGCTTCCCCATGGCCTCGGTCTACAAGGTCGAGATCCCCCGGGGCACAAAGAGTGCGGATGGGGTTGAGCTTAAAAAAGAGGTCTCCTGGACCTTCACCACCCCGGCGCCCACCATCGTAAACGCCTGGCCGCAAGGCGGCCCGAGACGGCTGGACCCCGTCATGGTCCTGGTCTTCGACCAGCGAATCAATCCCGAGGCGGTCCTTGAATACATCACGGTGCAGGCCGGCGGCAAAAAGTACGGCCTGCGGATAGCCAGCGAAGCCGAGCTGGCCGCTGACACGGGGGCCAAGAGGGTCTTTGATTCCGCCATGGCGGGCCGAAGAGTAGCCTTCCGCGCGACCGACAGGTTTTCGACCTCGAGCAAGGTCTCCATCCTGGCAATGGAGGGCCTCCCCTCCCTGGAGGGGCCCCTGAAGACGACCAAGGAACAGAAATTCGGGTTCACCACCTACGCACCCTTCAAGGTCCAGGAGCACCAGTGCTACTGGAACAAACACCAGAAGAAAGACTGTCCCCCGGGACAGCCGATGACGATCTTGTTCAACAACCCGGTGGATGCGAAGCTCTTCGATGCCTCCCAGGTCGAGATTGAGCCGGAGCTCGAGGACCTGCAGGTCCGCATCTACGGCTCGAGGATGCAGCTCACCGGCCGCTCCCGTCCCCGAACCGCCTATACCGTGATCCTCAACCCGGAGCTGAAAGACGCCTTCGGACAGCAGCTCGGCAAGGAGGTCGCGCTCTCTTTTGCCTACGGCAAGGCGCCCCGCCGTTTCACCTCCAGCTCAGGACCCCTGACCGTTGTCGACCCTGCCGGGCCACCGCGCTTCTCAATCTATAGCGTCAACCACGAGGCCGTCATCGTCGACGCCTACCAGGTGAAGCCCGGCAACTGGACGGCCTACAACCAGTACCTGCGGCTGTCCCGGAACGAGAAAGCAAAGGTGGTGCCACCCGGCAAGAAGCTCTTCACGGCCCAGGTAGAAACCCGCGGCGCTCCCGATGAGTTGACCGAAACGACCATTGACCTGCGGCCGATCTTCGAGGAGCTGGGCAACCAGGTGATTCTTCACATCCGCCCCCTGAAGCCGTCAAGCCAACGTGAAAAAATCGTCTCCTGGGTCCAGCGTACCCGCCTTGCCATCGACGTCTTTGCCGATGGCAACAAGCTCATGGTGTGGGCAAACTCGCTCCTGGACGGCACAAGCCTCGCGAATGTCGAGGTGGAGGTCCGGCCCCAGGGCCTCTCCGGGCGCACCGACAAGAACGGCCTGGTGAGCTTTGAGCTGCCCAAAACCGCGCCGAAGTCGACGGCCATAGTGATTGCCTCCAGGGACAAAGACACCGCCTTCCTGCCCGAGAGCAACTCCTGGTGGTCCAGCAGGAGCGCCTGGGTCAGCGCACCACAACGGGACTCTTTCATCTGGCACGTCTTTGATGACCGGGGCATGTACAAGCCCGGAGAAGAGGTCCGGATCAAGGGCTGGGTACGTAAGATTTCCCACTCCCTGGGGGGAGATGTCGAGCCCCTGCCGCAGAAGCTGAGCCGGATCTCCTACAAGGTACAGGGCCCGAGGGGGAACGAGCTGGCCAAGGGCGAGGTGAAGGCCAACAAGCTCGGCGGCTTTGACCTCTCTTTCCGCCTGCCGCCCGGAGTCAACCTGGGCTACGGCTACGTTCGCCTGGGCTTCCTCGGAGTCGGAGGGCGCAGCCCCGGCCAGCACGGCCACCGGTTCCAGGTCCAGGAGTTTCGAAGGCCTGAATTCGAGGTGAGCGCCGAGAAAAGTCCCGGCCCGCATATCGTGCTCGGCAAGGCTACTGCCACGGTGACCGCGGCCTACTACGCCGGCGGCCCGCTTCCGGAGGCCCCGGTGAGCTGGACCGTTTCACAATCACCCGGCAGCTACTCGCCCCCCGGGCACCCCGGCTTTATCTTCGGAACCTGGGTCCCCTGGTGGCGCTTCGGTTTTGGCGGCCATTTCGGTGGAGCGCCACCCCGGATCGAAACCTTCGCCGGCAAGACCGACGATGACGGCCTGCACCGCCTCGCCATCGACTTCAAGGCGGTCACTCCCCCCCGCCCCACCACCGTCACCGCCAGCGCCAGCGTCAGCGATGTGAACCGGCAGAGCTGGAGTGCGAATACAAGCATCCTGGTCCACCCCTCGAGCGTCTACATTGGGCTGCGCAGCAAGACCACCTTCGTCGATGAAGGCAAACCTCTGCGCCTCGATTCCATTGTCACAGACATCGATGGCAAGATCCTCGCCGGGAGAGATTTCGAGCTTCTCTGTATCCGCCAGCGCTGGGTGCAGGAAAAGGGCTCGTGGCTGCAGAAAGATGAGGTGGTCGCCCGCAAGAAGATGACCTCCGGCAAGGAGCCTGTCGAGGCGGTCTTCGCCGCGCTTCCCGGCGGCAGCTACCTGCTGAGGGCCGTTCTCTCCGATGCAGAGGGACGAAAAAACCAGAGCCAGCTCACCCTCTGGGTGGCCGGGGAAAAACGCCCTGAGAACCGGCGCCTCGAGCAGGAGGTCGTCACCCTGGTTCCCGACAGCAAGGAGTACCGGGCGGGAGACACAGCACGGATTCTCGCCCAGTTGCCCTTCTCTCCCGCCGAGGCCGTCATCACGTTGCGGCGCTCCGGGATTGTCGAGACCCGGCGGGTGCGAGTCGAAGGCGGCACCCACACCATCGAGATCCCGATTCGTGACGACATGGTTCCCGGAATCTCCGTCCAGATCGACCTGGCCGGCTCCTCTGGCCGCCTCGGGCCTGATGGAAAACCGGACAAAAAACTGCCGCGCCGCCCCGCCTATGCCTCCGGCTCGATCGCCCTCAAGGTGCCGCCCCTCGCACGCGCGCTCAAGATCAGCGCGAAACCGGCAGTAGAGAAGCTGGCGCCGGGAGGAGAAACCACCGTCAAGGTCGCAGTCCACGATGCAGACAACAAGCCGGTCAAGGGCGCCGAGGTCGCTGTCGTGGTCATCGACGAGGCGATCCTGGCCCTCAGCGGCTACAAGCTGGCCGATCCGCTCCAGACCTTCTACCCCCATCGCTCCCCCGGCGTGCGTGATTACCGGTTCCGCAGCTATGTGCAGCTGCGTGAATTTGTCGAGCGGGTCGCGCTGCTGGAGGCGAAAGAGGAGACCGCAGAGATGGAGATGGCGGCTGACTCCATTCAGCTGGGAGCGCCTGCGCCTGGCGGCAGAGGCGGGGCTATGAAAATGAGAGCGGCCAAGCGCATGCCTGCAAACGCCATCGCCTTCGGCGCATCAGACAAGGAAGGCGGCGGCGCTGAGGCCATCGCCATGCGCAGCAATTTCAATGCCCTCGCCCTCTTCGCTGCAGAGGTCCCCACCGATGCCGATGGCACTGCACAGGTCAAGCTGAAGCTGCCCGACAGCCTCACACGCTACCGGATCATGGCCGTTGGGGTTGCCGGCGCGCGCCAATTCGGCTCCGGGGAAAGCACCATCACCGCCGAGCTGCCGCTGATGGTCCGCCCCTCGCCGCCTCGCTTCCTGAACTACGGGGATCGCTTCGAGCTTCCCGTGGTCATCCAGAACCGGACGATGAAGGCGATCGACGTACAGGTCGCCCTGCGCGGCGCCAACATCCGTCTCACCGCCGGGGCCGGCCGGAAGATCAGGGTCCCCGCCACCGACCGGGTCGAGGTGCGCTTCCCGGCCGCAGCCCTCCTGCCGGGAACGGCCCGGTTCCAGGTCGCTGCAGTCAGCGGCAAGCTCTCCGATGCCGCCGATGTGACCATTCCCGTCTGGACGCCGGCAAGCTCGGAGGCCTTTGCCACCTACGGCCAGATCGACGGATCACAGCCCGGGCAGAACGCCATCGCGCAGGCCGTTGCAGCACCCGCCGGAGTGATCCCCGGCTTCGGGGGAATCGAGATCACCACCTCCTCCACCACCCTGCACGCCCTCACCGATGCCTATGTCTACCTGGCAAAGTATCCCTACGGCTGCGCCGAGCAGGTCGCCTCGCGGATCCTGGCAACAGCCGCCCTGCGCGATGTGCTGGCGGCCTTCAAGGCCGAGGGCCTGCCGGACCCGAAAGAAATGATCGCTGCGGTCGAGAGAGACCTGAAGAAGCTCCAGGGGCTGCAGCTCTCAAACGGCGGCTTCGGCTGGTGGCACCGTAAGCACGGCGCCAACCCCTACCTCAGTGTCCATGTGGCCCACGCGCTGGCCCGGGCGAGAGAGAAGGACTTCGCCGTTAACCAGGACATGCTCAGGAGGACCCAGAGCTACCTGCTGAACATCAACAAGTACATACCCTCGAACTATCCTGAAGAATGCCGAACCACGATCAAGGCCTACAGCCTCTACGTCCGCAAGCTCCTCTCCGGAAAGCAGGCTCCCGACAAGAAGACCCTCGCTGGAGCCCGGAAGCTGCTGGCTGACACGCCTGAGAAGAAGATGCCCCTGGAGGCCGCAGCCTGGCTGCTCTCTGTTATTGCCAGCGACCCGGCCTCCCGGAAAGAACGCTCCGCCACCCTGAAGCGTTTCGGGAAGCTGGTTACAGAGACCGCCTCCACCGCCCAGTTCACAAGCTCCTACGCCGACGGCTCGCACCTGCTCCTGCACTCCGCCCGCAGGACCGATGCCATCATTCTCGAGGCCCTCATCAACTCGAACCCCCAGAGCGATCTCGTCCCCAAGGTGGTGAAGGGCCTCCTGGCCCACCGCACAAAGGGCCGCTGGCGAAACACCCAGGAGAACGCCTTCGTCCTGCTGAGCCTGGACCGCTACTTCGAGGTCTTCGAGGCCGAGGAGCCCTACTTCGTCGCGCGCGCCTGGCTCGGCAAGGACTTCGCCGGCGAGCACGACTTCGAGGGGCGCAGCACCGAGTACCACCACATCGCGATCCCCATGGAAAAGCTTGATAAGGAGAAAAAACTCGTGATCAGCAAGCAGGGCAAGGGCCGGCTCTACTACCGCCTCGGCCTGCGCTACGCCCCGGCAAACCTTGACCTCGCCGCCTCCGATCACGGCTTCACCGTGGAGCGCAGCTACGAGGCCATCGAGGACCCCGCCGATGTCAGCCGCGACAAGGATGGCACCTGGCGCATCCGGCTGGGAGCCAAGGTGCGCGCCAAGATCATGATGGTTGCCCCCGCGCGACGCTACCACGTCGCCCTCAGTGATCCGCTGCCCGCCGGGCTCGAGCCGCTCAACCCATCACTGGCGGTAAGCGGCGCCATGCCGCCCAATTCTCCCGGGGGCCCCTCTCCCCGCAGGGACCGCGGCTGGTGGTGGCGAAGCACCTGGTACCAGCACCAGAACCTGCGGGACAACCAGGCAGAGGCCTTCTCCTCACTGGTCTGGGCCGGGGTTCACTCCTACTCCTACGTCGCCAGGGCCACCACGCCGGGCACCTTTGTCGTGCCCCCGGCGAAGGCAGAGGAAATGTACCAGCCGGAGACCTTCGGGCGCAGCGCGAGCGCAAAGGTCATCATCGAATAGGACCAGGGCGGACCACGGCTACCTCTTTGGCCAGTTGAGATGGCGATGGAGGAAATCGAAGCTTCCCTTGCCGTTGATGGTATGGGGGCCGACAAACCACTCGATCTCACAGCGATCACCAATACCCAGCCGCGCCGCATAGGCAAAACGAACCTTGGCGAACTCATAGGCCACCGTCTCATCAGGCGCCACACCGTCAAAATGACCGCGCTCAACCATGAAGGGCCGCGGCGCGATCAGGCGCGCCATCTCGGCGTAGTTGAAGGTGCTGCCGAGGTCAAACTCGAAGATCTCGTATTCGCCGGTCCACACATAGCTGTAGCGACTGCGGGTGGAGGCGTTCTTCCACACCCACTCGTTAAAGTCGGCCGAACAGATCGACAGGCAGTACTCCTTCACCAGGGGTGGTACCCGCATCGCGGTCTTGCCGCCGTAGGAGAGCCCGTAGAAGGCGATCCTCTTCGGGTCAACAAATGGCTGGGTCTCGAGCCAGTCGACGATCTGCTGGTGCTGGGGAACAATAACCGAGAAGAGGGTCTTCTTGACCGGGTTGGCTTTGCGCTGCAGGGTCCGGAACCGGTCCTGGCCGATGTAGAGGTTCTGTGGCGCAAAGGTGATGAAGCCGCGGTTGGCCAGTGCCGCTGCGAAGGCCTTGTAGGGACCGAAGTCTCGCTGGCCAATGACGGACTGGGGCCGGCCCTCGAGACCGTGCTGGCAGACCACAACCGGCCGCCGCTCGCCGGGACGCAGATCCTTCGGCACCAGCAGCAGGCCATAGGCAATCACTCCCTCGAAGACATCGAGGACCACCTCGTAGCCGGTCCAGCCATCGCCCTCGTGGCTCTTGCGGCTCCTGGCATTGAAGGGCCCGAGCTTATAATCGCAACGGCCGATCACCTCGTCATAGAAAAACTCCCGGTAGGGCTCGATGGTCTCGGAAAATTTCTCAAGGGAGCTGTAGTCCAGCTTCTTGAAAAACTCGTTGCGCACATAGGGGCTCTCGCGAAGAAGCCACTGGTTGTGGCGGTCGAGTTCATGCATCTGCCTGGCATGCCGGCCGGCGGTATCCGTCTCCACCAGGGAGTTCACTGCGCCGCCATCGTCGGCAAGCTTGAGCCCCGGCCCGAGGTGTCCGAGAAAAGACTTCAGCGCCGGGTCTGACCCGAAGGGGCCATCTCCATCCCCGCTGACGACAAGCCGCAGGCCCACCGCCGGCTTGAGTCCTTCGACCAGCTTCCCGGCCCGGGCAAACTCCCGGCGCACACGCTCGAGTGCCGGAGTTTCCAGGCGGCCGGGACCACCACCGGTGCCCGGAGGAATGACAACCTTTGGTCCACGGGCGGCCTCGACCGTCAAGCCCCGGGGAGCCACCATGGCCGCCAGCTCGGCATCTCCGAACTGTTCAAGCAGGCCGAAGACATTGCGATCGATCGGCTCCTGCCACACTCCCTCGCGTTCATCGAAGCTGCCGCTGACACAGACTGCATCGATCCGGGTATCAAGGGCGCCGGCAAAGAGCGCGAGAAAGCCGCCCTCTCCCCAGCCCATCACGCCGATGGACGGATCCCTGTCTCCCGCGTTCCTGCTCACCCAGTCGACCGCGGCCAGCACCTTCTGGACCTCGTAGCCGGCGAGATGCCGCCCCATCTCAAAAGCCGAACGGTAGAGAAACTCCCGGTTCGTCAGGCGCCGCCGGGAAATCTCTCGGTTGATAATCGTCGGTATGAGGACAGCGCAGCCACTCTCAACAAGCCTGCGGGCGAACTGCGAGCCGGCCTCAACCCCTTCGCTGAGTCCCGCGATCATCTCGGGCGTCTGCCCCGCATCGGGGATCGCGATGACATACCTGAATGGAGGCTTGCCGGACGGACGCAGAAGCAATCCCTCTGCATTCACATCACCGAATGCGGGCCAGCGCACGGCATAGGCCGCAAAGCTCTTCCCCTTAGCCACCAGGGCCGGACGAGCGGTGGTGGCAAGGAACTCCGGGCCATCGAATGGAATTCGCGCATCGCGAACACCGAGAATATGCGCCAGGCGGGCGCGGTTGGGCTTGATGGAGGCGCTGTAGGCCTCCGTCGAGCTCTTGTCGCGCTTCCAGAATGCCCCGCGCCGTTCAACCGACCTGGCCAGCTCACCAAGCAGGAAGCGGTCGGCTCCCGCAACCACATGCGCGGCCATATCACCCGACATTTTCAGGGGTTTCGTGCCGGCCAGCGGGGAATAATCAGGCTCTTTGCCGAAACCTTTTCCGGCGCCCTGGGAAAAACGAGCGGCCACGGTGCGGTCAGGCTTGCCTGCCGCCGTACTCGGCCACTGTGCGTAAGACGGATGATCGCCGGTGCGAAATTCCCAGTTGCCGCGAAGAACCAGGTGGCCATCCCGCCCTCCAAGGAGAAGAGTCCCACTGGAGATCCCGCCGGCGCCTCCCCCATCCCAGACACGAACCGCAATGAGATTGTAATCCCCATAGTGAACATTCGCCGGCGCCACAGCATAACGCCTCTGGTGGCCGGAGGCTGTCCGGTAGGGCTTCAAGCTCCCCATCGCTCCCACTCGGACCCCGTTGAAGAAGGTCTCATCGCAGTCATCGATCAAGCCGAGCTCGAGGGAGAGAGGTGTACCTTTCCACTCGCCGGGGACCTTGACGAAGCACCGGTACCAGGCATAACCATCGTAGGCCTGGAGAGTGCCGCCATACTCCTTCTCCCAGAAACCCGGGACTCGCAGGCGAGCCCAGTCGGAATCTGCAGCGGCGGCAGAGGTGACAAGCAAGCTGAATAACAAGACCAGTAGAAAGCGTGCAGTCATTGGCAGATCCTTGCTGAGAGGCTTTGGTTGAAGCCTTTATCTTACCAATTCACCACAGCGATGAGGTGGACATACCTTCAGACCCTCCGCGACAACCAGGTTGCTGGTTGCGGAAAAGAAGGCCCTTGAGCGCGATCCGGAAGGGGCTCAGCCCTGCTCGTCGTCTCCACCGGCGTCATCGCCTCCGGCATCGTCGTCGCCACCGGCGTCATCGCCTCCGGCATCGTCGACGACACCAGCGACAACGCATACGGCATCGTCGTCGCAACCAACAACCACGCCTCCGGCAACGTCGGCACCACCCGCATCAAC
>CAZTRG010000132.1:0-2681 GCA_964615885.1 uncultured Planctomycetia bacterium
GCTCGGTGAGCCCGATCTTGTTGTCAGCATGGAGAAGGCCTACAGGGTTCACGCTTCGGGATCTGACATCTACCGCAATTTTGTCGTCAAGGTTGCCCTTCCCGAAGACAAGTGGGTCACAGCGATCGAGATCAGACCCTCAGCCCGCGCCGTATTACACCACAGCCTCTTTTTCGTCGACACCACCGGCGAGGCGCGCCGGTCCGATGGCCGGGATGGAACAGTCGGTTTTCGCGGAATGGGTTTCCGCAGGACAGGCAGTCTTGGTGGCTGGGCGGTCGGCGGCAGCGCACGAAAACTCCCCCAGAATCTTTCCATGCCGCTTCCCAGGGGGGCAGACATCGTCCTGGCCTCTCACTTCCATCCTTCCGGCAAGGTTGAGATGGAGAAGACGACCCTGGGGCTGCATTTTGCCGATAAGCCGCCGCATCGAAAGCTCCTTGCCTTCCAGGTTCCGCCGGTCTACGGCAGCCTGTCAGGAATCGATATTCCTCCAGGGGATGCAAACTATACGATCCGCGACAGCTTTACGGTTCCGGTTGATATTGACCTGATCGGGGCCGGTGGGCACGCGCACTATATCGGCAAGTTCATGCAGGCGACTGCTACCTTCCCCGATGGCACAACGAAGCCCCTGTTCTACATCGACAAGTGGGATTTTAACTGGCAGGGCCGCTACCACTACAGGGAGCCTGTTCGCCTGCCCAAGGGTACCGTCATCAACGGGGCTGTGGGTTTTGACAACTCAGCTGAGAATCCATTCAACCAGTTTGATCCGCCCCGGCGAGTTCGTTGGGGTCTTGAGTCGAGCGACGAGATGGGGAGCGTCATCTTCAAGGCGATCTGCGTCAATGAAGGAGACGAGGGCCGGTTTGAGCGTGGCGTTCGCCAGCAGATGCTTGAAACCGGCCGCCGTCTCGGCGGGCGGCGGTTTGGCTCGCTGGGCAGCAGGCGTGGCCGGGGAAGCTCTCGAGGAGACTCCAACGTTGGAGGATTGCTGGGCAGGTTGCGAGACAGGATCAGGAATCTTGACCGCAATGGAGATGGCAAGATCGACAAGACTGAGATGGAGGGGCGCTACAAGCGCTATGTTGAACGCCTGGACACCAATGGAGATGGGGTGGTTGACTCCAGCGAGATAGAGGGCCTTGGTGGGTCGGAAAGGCCTGATCGCTCAGCGCCTCCGGCACGGGAGCCTGAAAAGAAGGACGACTGAGATGCCTGGAGAGTCGGGTCTCAGAATGAAGTCGCAAGGATTGCTTTCCTTCGTGTTCTGCCTGGGCACGGTCTTTTCCCTGGCAGGCTGTACGCCCTCCGGGCGCCAGGGGCTTTCCTTTGCCGATCTCCAGGGGCGGCCCTGTACGCCCCTTCTCCTGGCTGGAGCCAAGGCAAACGTTCTGATCTTCATCACGAATGACTGTCCCATAGCCAATGCCTATGCGCCCGAGATCCAGTCCATCATGAGGGATTACTCTCCGCGTGGAGCAGCCTTCTTTCTCGTTCATGTCGACCCGGACCTCGACAGTGAGAAGGCGAAGAAACACGCCACGGATTTCGGATATGAGTGCCGCATCCTGCTCGATCCGAAACATCTCCTGGTCAAGCGACTGGAGGCGGATGTTACTCCAGAGGCTTTCGTTATTTCTCCGGGAGGGGTCGTATACCGCGGCCGGATCGATGACCTCTTTGCTGACCTGGGAAAGAAGCGGCGCCAGGCGAGAAACCGGGACCTCCGCACCGCCCTTGATGCCGTCCTTGCAGGAAAGCAGCCACCAAATCCGAGGACGGAGGCGGTGGGTTGTTATATTCCTGAGCTCTGAGAGCTTCCCCTGCACCACGAAAAGCCCCCGGTTTCAGTGCAGACTCCACAACTTTAAGCTTCTGGAGGGGTTTAACTGATCACGTACTGCAGCAGGGCAGGTTTTTCTGCCGTTGCCCGGGCTACGGTCGCGTGGAATTTTGTTCCTGAAGGACGGTATTATCTTTTGAATCTGTCGTTACAATTGAAACAGGGCCGTTGTCCGTGATTAGTATTCTCAGGAGGTTCAGTAAGAAATGAATCGTGTATTAATTCGCGGAATATTTCGTCTTCCGGGAGAGTTCTTCTCCCTGTGTTCAGGTACCCGTTTATCCCGGGTCCTGGTTTTTGTCATCTCAGGTTTCCTGGCTTTCAATACAGCCGCCGCTGGTGATGAGGATTTTTACGATCCGGCGGTTCTCCGCACCATCGAGTTGACCTTCCCCAGCAATAATTTCTGGAGCCAGCTCGAGCAGGTGTCGAGAGTTGACGACCAGTACCTTGCCGGTGACATGGTGATCGATGGCATCCAGTACGAGGGTGTTGGTGTCCGGTGGAGGGGAAATACCTCTCAGCGAAATGTCGGTGAAAAGCGCTCCTTCAAGATCGCTGTTGACCACACCGAGTCAGGACTCGATGTCTACGGCTACCAGACCATCAAGCTGAACAATGCAGCTGGTGACCCTTCCTTCCTTCGGGAAGCCCTGTATTCCCAGATCTGCAAAGAGTATTTCCCGGCTCCCACTGCTAACCACATCAAGCTGGTTATCAATGGCCAGAACTGGGGGGTCTATGTAAACGTTCAGCAGTTCAACAAGGATTTCCTCGACGAGTGGTATGACAGCACCAAGGGAAACCGTTGGAAGGCGAACTCCGGTCGCGG
>CAZTRG010000133.1:0-2645 GCA_964615885.1 uncultured Planctomycetia bacterium
TTGAGCGGCCCTGCCCCCTGGATTCCCAGGGGCAGGGCCGCTTTTTTATGTCCCGGGCAGGGGATCCCGGGCCCTGTTTTTGATATGGGAAGATGGCATCCAGCCCTTTATTATTGGGATTCTCTATTACCGTGAAAGCCAGTTGGGTCAGTTAGATAAAACAAGCGAGAGATGGGTATGAGAAAAGCAACTGCGGTCCTGTTCGTTACAGTTTTTGCCCTCGGTGCAGCACCTGCAGAGGCCCAGTATAATCCCGTCGGATGGGTCCAGCCCTCCGGCTGGAACATGCTCCTTCTCGAGCAGACCTATGGCTGCGCGGGTGGAGGAATGGCCAACATCATGGGCAATTGGGTTGCTCCCTATGAATTGGGAGAGGAAAATCCCCGTGCCGGAGATGACTGGCAGATTGACTTCGTAGAAGCGAAATCCAGCAGTTGGGGGGGCCTGAATGTTGGCGAGGACCCCACCTGGGTGAGTTCTGAGTGGCTTGAAAGCGAGGGGATCTTCATCAATACAGGGGACCAGGTCGATTTCAACTCCATAGCCGGACAGCTTGGCATGGTGAATGACAACGCCATGGGGATCGCGACGACCTATATCGAGAACCTGACAGGGGAATCCCTGGCGATTGAGCTCTGTACCGCCAGCGATGATTCTATCCGCGTCGATATGAATAATTATATCGCCCTGAGCAAGAGCGCCTGTCGTGGTTCATCGGCTGACTGCCAGGAGAGGACCTGCACCGAACTGGCTCCGGGAATGAACAAGGTCACCGTCTATGTCTGGGAAGGTGGCGGCGGCTGGAATTTCCGGTTTGGAGTGAACGATCCGGCCACCGGCATTCGTCTCGATGACATTTCAGGCGAAGATTTCGGAATCATCTTTCACGGCAACGGAGATGATGATGCTCTTGAGGCACAGATCCTGGACGAGGCTCCTGACTGTTTTGCCGGCCAGCAGGTTGGTGGCGGAGAAGCCCAGCCCTTTGATCTTGGCGGCTGGATCGGTACCTCCGGCTGGAACTTCCTGGTGCTCGACCAGGGAGATGGCTGTTCAGGTGGAGGCGTCTTCGGAATGCGGGCCAACTGGGTAGCCCCTTACGACCTGGGGGAGGAGGACCCGCGCGCGGGGGAGGAGTGGGATATTGATTTCCTTGCTGCCCGCTCTACCGGCTGGCCAGTGAACAACCTCGATGTTCTCGAGCCAACCTGGCTGAGTGTTGATTTTCTTGCGGCGGAGGGGACCAACGTTCCTGTCGCCGACCTGGTCGATTACAACGCCATCGCCCAGGCACTGGGGATGAGCAACGACAATGCCGTGGGGATCGCGACAACCTATGTCGAGAATACGACCGATGCCCCGGTAGCAGTGAATGTCTGCACCGCCAGCGATGATTCCATCCGGGTTGATATTAACAATTTCACGGTTGTTTCCAAGAGTGCCTGTCGTGGTTCAGCGGCTGACTGCCAGGAGCTTACCTGCTCAGAGCTGGCTCCCGGTATGAACAAGACCACGACCTATGTCTGGGAGGGTGGCGGCGGCTGGAATTTCCGCCTCGGCCTCAAGGATCCTCAAACCGGGCAGCTGCTCTCAGGTGCCCGGGCCGAAGCGGCAGGGATCGTTTTTCATGGGACCGGGACTGAGGACGAACTGGTCGGCCAGGTACTCGACGAGGCTCCCGGCTGTGAAGTTGTGGTCAACCCGGGTGAGGGTTTTCCCCCCATCGAGGAAGGCGCCAATTCCTTTGGCTGGATCAGGAGCAGCGCCTGGACGATGCTGCTTCTTGACCAGAATGGTGGCTGCAACGGCGGCGGCCCTGCCCGCATGGCCGGGCAGTGGGTCTCACCCTACAATATGGCCGAAGAAAACCCCCGGGCAGGAGAAGAGTGGGATATTGATTTTGCCGTGGCCGAGTCCCTTGGATGGACCGGTCGTTTCAATAACACCCCGACCTGGTTTACCCTCAATTACCTTCGCTCCCTTGGTAATAACCTGCCATCTGATGACCTGGTTAATTTTGAGAATTTCGCCTCGGCGGTGATGAACGGGACCGACAACAAGATTGGTATCGCGACGACCTATATCGAGAACCTGACGGGCGATCCACAGCTGGTGGAGCTCTGTACAGCCAGTGACGATTCCATTCGGGTAGATGTGAACAATTACATGGTTGTCAATAAAGCCGTCTGCCGCGGTTCGGGCGGCGCTGATTGCCAGGAGAGAAGCTGTGCTGAACTGGCCCCGGGAATGAACAAGATCACGGCCTATGTCTGGGAGGGCGGTGGCGGCTGGAATTTCCGGCTTGGAGTGATTGATCCGGCGACGGGTATCCGGCTCGATGACACCACCGGTGAGGATTTCGGATTGATCTTCCTTGGTACCGGCGAGGACGATGATCTCGAGGGCCAGGCTCTCGAGGTGGAGCCCGAGTGCTCTCTCGGGGAGGTCGATGGGCCTGGCGATGTTGAGCCCTTGAATCCTCTTGCCGCCGGAGTAAATCCATTTGGCTGGGTTCAATCCCACGCCTGGAACCTGCTGTTTCTTGACCAGGACGCCGGCTGTAGTGGTGGTGGCGCCTTCCGCATGGGAAACAACTGGGTGGCTCCCTATGACCTTGGTGAGGAGAATCCCCGCCCGGGCGAAGA